>JBHHZX010000162.1:0-8741 GCA_046758265.1 Phycisphaerae bacterium | reverse complement strand
CTTCACGCACAGTCAGGCGCTAATCTTGCCGACGCTACTGGAATCGTTCAGCAGCACCTACCTGGAAGCGATGCAGTTTAGATGCCCGATCCTCACCAGCGATCTGGACTTCGCGCGAGACATTTGTGGGTCGGCGGCGCACTACTTCGCCCCGTTCGATCCGGCCTCCATCCGCGACGCCATCGTGGAACTCAAACGGTCGCCCGAGCTTCAAGAGCAGCTTGTGGCCGCCGGCGTCGAGCGGCATCAATCGCTTGTGCGCGACTGGGATTCGATCGTTGCGGACGCCGTACATGAACTGACCATGTTGGTGCACGGTTCCTGACAGACCGCAACGGCGTTCATGCGACGCGGGCGGGATCCAAGATCGCGGCGAGTAAGCGCCGGACCGGCGTTCCCCCGGATGCGCAGGGCATCGGGCCGTCATGAAGCGTGCGACTGTTCATATCAGGCGGCTGCCAGGATAAGCAGCCGCACGAAAACCTTCTACGCGTTCAGACAAAAGAGCGGGCACGCCTTCAGCGCGCAAGTGTCAGCGTATACCGGAGCGTGGCACCGGAGGACGAGCACTTGACGGTTTCACATCGCCGTAGACGCCGCGTCTGCGTGTTTACCCTGCACTCGGTCAAGGACAACCGTGTCTTCGATCGCCAGATCCTTACGTTGGTGCGCCACGGCTACCGCGTTACGCTGTTCGGCGGCGGGGAAGGACAACCTTACGAGTTTAAAGGCGTGACGATCCACCCGGTGCCGAAGACCTTTGGTACGCTAAGGCAACGACTGGCTGCCATCGCGCGGCTCACATGGCGTGCGTTACGCACCGACGCGGACATCTACCACTTCCACGATCCCGATTTGTTGCCCAGCGGCGTGCTGGTTCGGCTCGTGAAACGCCGCCCGGTGGTTTACGACGCGCACGAGCTGTACCGCGTCAAGTTCAAGGTCAAGGCGCTGCGCCGCCCGCTGCTGCAGCGACTGATTACCTCCGTGTACGGCGTCGTGGAGGACGCGCTCGTCCGACTGATCGGCAACGTCTCCGCCGTCTATGAAGAATATACCAGCCATTTCCGGCGGCTGGGCTGCGAGGTGGTACTGACGCCGAACTATGCCTCGCGGAGGGATTACTCCGGCCGCGAGCCGACCGACGAAGAGTGGGAGCAACGTCGCAACAAACTGATTTACGTTGGCCGGGTAAACCCCTTGCGCGGGGCACACGTGATGATCGCAGCGATGCGGAAGGTCCGCGAGCAATGCCCCGCGGCCGAGCTGATCGTCACGCGGCGATTCTCGTATCGCTCCCACGAGCGCCGCGTAATGCAGCAGCTCGCCCAGCCGGGCTACGAGGGGCTCGTCCGTCTTATCCCGGACACGCCCGGCGATGAGCTCGCTGCCGTCGTTCGATGGGCGATGATCGGGCTCTCGCCGCTGCAGGACGTGGGTCAGTACCGGATCGCCGTGCCCTCGAAGTTCTTCGACTACATGGCCGAATCGTAGGCGGTCATCGCCTCGGACCTGCCGCCGAGCCGAAAGTACGTTCAGGAAGTCGGCTGCGGGCTGCTCGTTCCACCGGCGGACGTGGATGCGTGGGCCGTCGCAATGCTCGAGCTGCTTAACGACCCCACGCGAGCACGCGAGCTGGGTCGCCGCGGCCGGCAGGCGTTTCTGGAGCGCTTCAACTGGGAGGCGTGCGAACCGGCATTCCTCGAATTCTACGAGGCGCTGGGCGGCAAGAAGGGCAAGCAGCAGTGACAGGAGCGAGCGGGTGGCGAGTGCGTGCGTCAATTCCGTCGCGACTGTGACGGCGCGCTCTGTAGTTGCCGACCTTCCTGACCCGGGAGAGCTCTGATCAAATGGGACCCGCGAACATAAGCGACGAAGTGCACGCCCCAGTGCGGGCTTTTTGGATTAAATGGCGCCGGATAGAAAACGACAACCTTGGCCGCGGCCCACGGGGCGAACCGCCGCTCGCGCTCGGGCGATTGGTGCCACGGGTGGTTGATCTGCGCCCCCAGGCTCCACGAGTAAATCAGGTCATAGTTCCAGTCCTTGTCGAATCTTTGGAAGGCGTCGACCTGCCGCCGGTAACCGGACGCCAGCGCCACCCAGGGCGTAACCTCCTCCACGCCGTGCGCGCGGGCGTTCTTGACGGTGCGGCGCATCGTTTCGCGTGTCGTCTCGATCTCCGGCACGCGATACAGCGCACAGGAAAAGCTGTCACCTTTTTCCTGCAGCGTGTAACTGTGGTTTTCGCGCCAGCCGGTCGAAGATGCCGCCGGGGTGATGCCGCCGCGGTTGTACCACTCGATCCGCGCCGTGGGAAAGGCCTTTCGAGCGCGGTCGTAGGCCAAGCTTAATTTCCGGGTAATGGCGGCGTTGTGTCCGCTGTCGCCGGGCCCACGGGAGAACCGCTCGCAGTCAAAAAGAATGGCTGAGACACGTACGTCAGACTTGACCATCCGGTTCGTGCGTGCAATCCGGTCCTTGACAAAGCTCAGTCGCTGCCACAGCACGTCCAATTCTTCCCGGTAGCTCTTGCCGGTGTCCGTGGGCGGGAGGTCCTTTCCGAAGCGCCGATGCCACGGGGAATAGTTGATCGCGATGGTCGCCGGAATCCTGGGCTTCGTATCGTTAACCCTCTTGCAGACCATCACCGCCGCGTCGATCTGCGCCCGGGCGGCCCATTCGCCGGATATGCTGACGGCGTGCGTGATGCGTGCGAGTTCGTACAAGAAGGGGTTGGCGGGCGTGAGAATCTCGGACGGCAGCGGAAACGAATAGTGAACCTTGGGGAGCGGTTGCAGCTCGCGCAACCAGGCCAGAATCTGCCCGTCAGTCGGGCGGCTGCGGTCAATCTGGGCCACGGCGACGGCAGCGAGCGCCGGCATCACGAGAGGTAGCAAGGAATAAGCGCTTGGGCGGGGGATCATGCACGTCTCCTGTGGATCGGCACCGCTGGTCGATACCGTTCGTAAACGTACCCCATGCCCGGATGGCGTTCCAGTCGAGACGGGGAGTTCCTGTCGCGTGCCGTGGACCAGACCGCCAGTGATTCTCCTGGGCTTTCGCACTTCAGCGGCCTACGGCCCAGACACGCCGCAGCCGGGCGCACCCTGCCGCGCGGTGGACTCATCGCCGACCGTGCAGCATCCGGAGGGGCAGGCGCGAGGTAGGTTTCTCGACCGCGTTCGCAGGGACTGTGGAGCGCTGTATCGTAGTGCTGGTAAAGCAACTGAATCGGTATCGCGGATTGCTGATCTCAAGGATTGCGATCGATGAAACAGGTTCTCCAACACCTGCGGACCGGCCAAATCGAGCTGGCGGACGTGCCGTGTCCGGTCGTACGCCCCGGGCATTTGCTGATTCAGACGACGCGCAGCCTGATTTCCGCCGGGACCGAGCGAACGCTGGTCGAGTTCGGGCGGGCGGGTCTGATCGCCAAGGCGCGCAGCCAGCCGGAGAAGGTGAAGCAGGTGCTCGACAAGATTCGAAACGCCGGGCTGCTGCCGACACTCGCGACGGTTTTCAGCCGACTCGACGAGCCGCTGCCGCTGGGGTACTGCAACGTCGGCCGCGTCGTAGAGGTCGGCCGGGGGGTGCAAAGGTTCGCGATCGGCGACCGGGCAGCGTCCAACGGGCCGCACGCGGAGATGGTTTGCGTGCCTTCCACGCTGGCCGCCCGTGTGCCCGACGAGACCGACGACGACTGCGCCAGCTTCACCGTGCTCAGCTCGATCGCGCTGCATGGCGTTCGGCTGCTGAAGCCGATGCTCGGCGAGCGCTTCGCCGTGGTCGGTCTGGGTTTGCTAGGACAGGTAGCCGTGCAACTGGTGCAGGCCCACGGTGGCCGGGTGCTGGGGGTTGACGTAAACCGGGCGCGTTGCGAGCTCGCGCAGCGCTTCGGCTGCGAGACGATGTGCGTGGAGGAAGGAGCCGATCCGGTGCGAGCGGGCCTCGCGTTCAGCCAGGGATTTGGCCTGGACGGCGTGCTCATTACGGCCTCGGCCAAAGGCAGTGAGATCATCCATCAGGCGGCGCAAATGTGCCGTAAACGCGGGCGTATCGTGCTTGTGGGCGCGGTGGGATTGAACCTGCGTCGGGCCGACTTCTACGAGAAGGAGCTGTCATTCCAGGTTTCCTGCTCGTACGGACCCGGCCGGTATGACCCGGTCTACGAGCAACGCACCCAGGATTATCCCCGTGCGTACGTGCGCTGGACCGTGGCCCGCAACTTCGAGGCCATCCTCGACGCGATGGCCCGTCGGCGGCTGGACGTGCGCCCGCTGATCAGCAAGGTCCTGCCCCACGCCGATGCGCAGCAGGCGTACGACGCGATCCTCAACGACAGCAACGTGCTCGGGGTGGTGATGAAATACCCGGAGCAACCCGCACCGAGCGGGCGTGTGGTCACGATACCGCGGACGCGCGTCGCGCCGTCTGCGCCGACCGAACCCGTGGTCGGGGTAATCGGCGCCGGCAACTTCACGAAGCTCATGTTGCTGCCCGCGCTCCGCGCCACACCCGCGCGGATCAAGTCGGTCGCAAGCGCCCGAGGCGTGACCGGTTTTCACGCCGGACGCAAATTCGAAGCCGACCAGGCCACCAGCGACTTTCGTTCCATCCTGGAGTCGCCGGACATCAACGCCGTGTTCATTACTACGCGGCACGACATGCACGCAGAGATGGCCGCCGCTGCGCTCGAAGCGGGCAAGCACGTCTTCGTCGAGAAGCCGCTGGCTATCGACCAAGAAGGGCTCGAGCGTGTCCGCGCTGCGCACGCGACCCACCCCGATCTGCAACTGATGGTGGGCTTCAACCGGCGCTTCGCCCCGCATGCGGTGCGGGCAAAGGAGTTGCTGCAAGCACGCGCGCAGCCGATTGCAATACAGCTCATGGTCAACGCCGGCGAGGTTCCCGCTGATAACTGGCAGCAGGATGCTGAAGTCGGCGGCGGCCGTATCATCGGCGAGGGCTGTCACTTCATCGATCTGGCTCGATTCCTGGTTGGGTATCCGATCACCAGCGTGCAAGCGGTGATGTTCGGCGTCAAGGCCGGCGGCGTCCGCGACGACAAGATGAGCATTAACCTGACGTTCTCCGACGGCTCGATCGCTACCGTGCACTACTGGGCGAACGGCCCCAAGAGTTATCCGAAGGAGCGTGTCGAAGTCTTCAGTGAAAGACGCGTCCTAGTCATTGACAATTGGCGTCGGCTGCACGCCTATAACTGGCCGGGGGTCCCCAAGATGCGCATGCGTCAGGCAAAGGGGCACAAGGCAGAAGTCGCTCAATTCATTGAGCGCGTCAGCAGCGGCGGCGACGCGCTCATTCCCTTTGAAGAACTGGACGCGGTGACCACGGCTTCGTTCGCCGCGGTGCGGTCGGCAACGGACGGTATCACGATTCGGCTGGCGTCTGCGGCCAAAGAGGCCGCCGGTGCTCCCGTTGCTGTTGCCGAAGGCCACTCTCGGTAACAGCGAGACCAACGGGAAACTTGCCAGTCGAGAACGAAACGAGCGCTTCCGCTTGAGCTGGAGGGGGGGTCCAGCCGAGCAAAGTGCAACGGCGGCCGACTGCGAAGTCGCGCTGCCGCGAAAAGGTTGCGGCGGGCCACCGCGCTCTGCGAGGCCCAGGCCAGATAACCGCAAGTTTGAACTCCATGCGAGAGGACTCGGCCTTTGCGACGGTTCGGCGAATGGCGGGCGAAGGCATCCGAGCTGACTAACGCGATGCGCGCACGGACGCTCTGGTGTTGCACCCTCGTAGTCGCGCTTACTCTCTACGCTGCTACCGCGAACCGCGGTGTCCAATGGCAAGACTCCGGGTGGCAACAACTGCGGATGGTCACCGGGCAGCTCGAGCACCCCTACGGGCTGGCGCTCTATCACCCGCTGCACTATTACCTTGGCCGCGTGGCCCTACAAATCACGTTTCTCGAGCCGGCCTTCGCGGTCACCCTGGTCAGTTCGGTGGCGGCGGCCCTAGCGATCGCCAACGTAGCCGCGACGCTGCTGCTGCTTACACGGCGAATCGCACCGGCTGTGATCGCGGCGGCTGCGCTGCTGTTCTCGCACACACTCTGGCGGCACGCCACGTACACCGAATCTTACGCGCTCGTCGCCGCCCTGCTGAGCGGCGAGTGGCTCTGCCTGGCGTGTTTTGTCAGCACGGGAAAGGCCCGCTATCTGCCGTTGCTGGCGCTTCTGAACGGCCTCGGAATTGCCAATCATCTGCTCGCTACACTCGCGACCCCGGTGGATCTTGCAGTCATCGTCTGGGCCGTGCGGCGGAAAAGCGTTTCCGCCCGAACCGCGATCGCAGCCGGGTCGCTCTGGCTGGTCGGCACCACGCCGTATGCAGTACTGGTGATCGTGGAGCTGATCAAAACTCGCGACCCGTGGGGCACCATTCAAACCGCACTTTTTGCCCGCTACGCTTCCGAGGTCCTGAACACGCGTATCGAAGCCCGGCGATTGGTGATGTCGCTCGGTTACGCGTGCTACAACTTCCCCGGGCTGACGTTTCCGCTCGCCGTAGTTGGCCTGGTTGCGAGAAAGGCGCTGCCGACCGCGCTGAAACGGGCCTGGTTGGTCCAGCTCGGGCTATTTGTGCTCTTCGTGGTGCGCTACAACATCAGCGATCAGTACACGTTCTTCTTCCCAGTCTACATACTGCTGGTGCTTTTCGCGGGCGTCGGGCTCGGCAAGCTCTCGGCCAGCGGCTCGCTGGCGCGCCGCCGCAGGCTGCTCGCACTCGCAGCGATCACCGCCGCGTGGACTCCGCTGATCTACCTCAGCACCGCGCACGTGCTGGCTGCGCGCGGTGCGCTCGCGGCGATGGTCAAGAACAAGCCTTACCGCGATGGCTACCGCGCATTTTTCGTGCCGTGGGGCTGCGGTGCGGACCACGCAACGACCCTGAACGACGCGGTACGCGAGCTCGCCGGCAATGATGGTCTGGTCCTGGTCGCCGACCACATGCAGGTCTTCGCGATCCGCTATGCCCAAGCAGTCGGCCAGCTACCTGATACGGTCACGATCGTCGAAATGCCCCGCTCTCCATCCGAGCAAGTCGTCGCCAAACGGCGGGTCTTGCTCAGCTATTACCTTAGCTTTGGTCGGCCGGTGGTGCTCGTGCCGCTGGATCGCTATCGCCCGGTTGCCAATCTCCCGCAGGCTCAATGGCAGCGCCACGGCGACGTCTACCGTCTCACCGCGCTCCCGCCTTCAACGACGAGCCCATCACCAATACCGAAGTGAGCCAGGGTCCAGCCAAAGTTGCTGAGCTCTGGGAGAACCATGCAGTTGGCATATTCGGGTCACACGTGAGTTTGACGGCTGTTCCGGCGATGGCGAGGCGATAGAGTACAAAACCGCGTGTGCTGATGCTCGTTACCCGGATTCAACAGCGTCTGGTTTCGGCAAAGGGCTGGGCCGGAATGCGTCCATGCTGACCGAGGACGTGGAGCAGGCGTTGTGAGCCCCTTGGAAAAGGCGTACTACATTTTGCGTCATCTCGGTCCGCGCGTGATTTGGCTGCGCGCGGGAGTGTATCTCAGCAACTCGCTGGGGCGCACACGTCGCATCTTTCGAGCACAACCGTGGGACCAAATCGATCTCGCGGAACTGGTGCGGGCGGGCACACCAATCGATGCTAACAGCTACGCTCGCTTCAAGCGCGAGAATCCGCCGCCGTTCCTGTTTCCACTCGGCCAACCGCCCGAAGTCCCGCGGGAATTGCGCACCGCGGGCGTGGCCCGGCAGCCTCCCTTGCCCGAGCGACTCAGATTGCTGGCCGAAGACCGTTGCGTCTACTTCTTCCGAAGTCCGTCGCCGTCGCCGATCGATTGGTACGCGAACCCGTTCGACGGCACGCGATCCAAGCCGGGAAAGGCGTGGACCGACGTGCCGGATTACCTACCGGACCAGGGAGACCCGCGCATGCTGTGGGAGCCGTCGCGGGCGGCCTGGGCGGTGGACCTGGCGCGGGCCCGCAGTCACGGCTCGGAGGTAAGCGCGGGTTCGTTGTTCTGGCGGTGGGTCGACTCGTGCATGGAGGCGTGCCCACCGTTCGAAGGGTTTCAGTGGAAGTGCGGGCAGGAGAGCGCCGTGCGGTTTATCGCCATCGCGCTGGGCTTCTGGAGCCTGGCGGGCGACGCGGCGACATCGCCCACGCGTTGGCAGCAGTTTGCACGGCTGGCATGGGCGACCGGTTACCGCATCGCGCACCACATTAATTACGCCATTTCACAAAGGAACAATCACGCGTTGTCTGAGGCGTGCGGTCTGCTACTGGTCAGCCAGCTCTTCCCCGAGTTTCACGAGGCGGACGCCTGGCGAGAGAAGGGGCGGCGCGTGCTGGCGCGGGAGATCCGTCGGCAAACCTATGTTGACGGCAGTTACATACAACAGTCGATGAATTACCAGCGAGTGATGCTTGCCACTTCGCTGCTGGCGCTGCGATTGGCGGAATTGCGCTCAGAACCGTTCGAGCGCGACATCTACGAGCGCCTCGGGCGCTGTGGCGAATTCCTGTTTCAGATGATGGATTCGCAGACCGGGCGGCTGCCGCAGCTTGGAAACAACGATGGCGCACACGTGTTGCCGCTCAACGAGTGCGACTTCACCGATTTTCGCCCGGTGATTCAGGCCGCGCACTACCTGGTGCACCGGAAGCGCCGCTTGCAGCGCGGCGCGTGGGATGAGGACGTGTTGTGGCTGTTCGGCGCGGACGCGCTGACCGAT
>JBHHZX010000161.1:0-8747 GCA_046758265.1 Phycisphaerae bacterium | reverse complement strand
GATCTCGTCATCGAGGCCGTCGAGCTGCAGGTAGAGGGTGTGCAGGCCCGCAGCGGCGGCGCGCTCGGCGAATTCGCGCTCGGCTAGCTTGATGCCGTTGGTCGCGATCTGCACGTGCGAGAAGCCCATCTGGTTGGCCTTCTTGACGATCCGGAAGAAATCGGGGTGGACCGTCGGCTCGCCGCCGGTGAACTGGATCGCCGTCGCGGGGTAGGGGTGCTGGTTCCGCAGCGCTTGCAGATACTCGACGACCATTCGAAAGTCGGGCTCGGCGACGTAGCCGCTGGCGTTAGCGTTGGCGAAGCAGACCGGGCAACGCAGGTTGCAGCGGTTGGTCAGGTCGATCTGGGCCAGGCAGGAGGCGCTGTGATGCTGGTTGCATAGCCCGCAGTCGCTGGGGCACGCGCTGGCACCTTCAACCTGCGGCTGATAGACGCCGCGTTCGTCCTGCCAGCCGCTGCGGCTGCCCTTCAGATAGAGCGTAACGTCGGTGTTGATCTTGTCGCGGAAGTAGCCGTGCGCGGGGCAGGTCTTTTCGATCCAGACGATGTTGTCCTTGACGTAGTAGCGGCCGAGGATGTTGCAGCGGCACTCCGGGCAGAGCGTCTCGACGGTCTTGGGCAAATCCTGGACGATCGGCCGGATTGCGGAGCCTTTGTGCGTGCGCTGCGGCTGCCGCGGGGCCTCGGCGCCGGGTTTGTTCCGGACGAACAGCACGTCGTAGTGCCGCTCGCGCGCCGGCCCACAGCGCGGGCAGTAGCTTTCAAGGTAGATCGCGTCTTCGTCGGCGTCATAGGCCAACTGCCCGGGCACGACTTCGTCGCAGGCGACACAGTGCCACCGACCCTTCCACGGCAACGCTGCGACCCCCTTCTGGACCGGCGAGTACTTACGCAGCGAGAGCTTGTACGCTTCCAGCTCGGTTCGCGCGTCGCCAGGGGTGACGGCACGACGTTTGATCTCGTGGATGGGGCGGTGCAGGAGGCCGGAGCGCTGGGCACCGGTGCTGGATTCCTCCTCGCTGCCCTCCTCGGAATGACCGGGCGGGGCGTCGCGCCGGGTACGGGCGCTCGGCGTTACAGCGTTGCAGTGGACGACCGAACTGTAGCGCGAGGGCGTTGTAATCATTCGAAGTAATTTGGATAGGTTCGCGGTCGGCGTTTCCGTCGCTGATAGGCCCGCGCCAGGTCGAGAAAGATTTCGAGATCGCGATCGATGTTCGTGCTGGTCTTGTCGAAGTAGCAGACGCGGATCGGCATGTCGTCGTAGTCGGCGCTGACGGCCGGGTAGACGGCTTCGGAAACGATGCCGTTCATGCAGGTAAACGGGCTGATATCGATGACGCCGTCAGCGCCCTTGTGGTAGAGATAGATGGCTTTGCCGACGCTCAGCACCATTTCGCCCAGCGCGCCGTCGGCCGGGAGGTAGGGCCAGGAGGCCTGGAGCACCTCACGGATGTCGTGCGGTTCCTCATAGCCTTTGAAGTCGTCGTGGACCGGCGCGAGCAGGGCCTGCTCATAACGGTGCTGAACGCGCGTTTTGAGCTTGTGCTTGAGGTAGTCGGCGTTGAGGCAGCCGTCCTTGCGAATGATGTCCGTTTCGCGATTCCAGTTCGTGTACCAGATCCACTCCGGCACGTCGGACAGCCAACACTCGCCACCCAGCTTCTCGACGCGGCGGGCGAGATCTTCGTTGCTGAACGTATTGAGCCGGCAGAAGATCTCGCCGACCAGACCGATCAGCGGCCGGCCCCTGACGTAGGCGGCGGGCACCGCCCGGAAACGATCGCGCACCTGCTCCACCGTGCCCACCAGCCAGCGCAGGCGTTCTTTCGGCGTCAGGCCGGGAGCGGCCAGCACCTTCCCGAAGCGCTCGACCGCGGCGTGGTAACACGCATCGGAATCGCCCGCGTTGGCTTCGTACGGTCGGGTCTTGAGCAGGAAGCGCGAGGCCAGGTCGGCCGCGACGATGGCCATCCAAATCGTGCGCGCCAGTTCGCCCGCGTGTTCGCCAATGCCGTCATAGCCGTCGCCGCTGGTCGGCGAGATGATCAGCACGTCGTGGTACCCGAGCTCGTCGAGCACCTGGCGCAGGTAGGGGGCGTACTGCCCGAAGCGGCAGGGGCCGTTCGCGCGCGGCATGAAGAAGGCGGTCTTCTGGGGGTCGAATCCGGAGGCGCGGCAGACTTTGAGAAAATCGCCGAGCGTGACCTTATGCGGCAGACACTCTTCGCCGCTGCTGTAGAGCCCGCCCAGTTCGAGCGTCCGGGTGTCGGAATCGGGAGCAACGCTGGCGTCGACGCCGATCGAACGGAAGGCGGCCGCACTCAGCCGGGTAGCGGCGTAGGACATTTGGGGGATATAAAGCGTGCGCCCTTCGAGACTTCTTCGACGGGTTTGCTCTGGCGGGTTCGCCACCATCGTAGGATTCCTTTGCTGTCGAGGTACGCCTCGCACCGGGTCATG
The DNA here is from genome assembly GCA_046758265.1 of Phycisphaerae bacterium. GTDB lineage: Bacteria > Planctomycetota > Phycisphaerae > UBA1845 > Fen-1342 > JALSRY01. The sequence continues at coordinate 6,282 of JBHHZX010000161.1, read as the reverse complement.
GTGCCGGCGTCGTTGGAGTGGCCGTCGAACTGCAGCGTGAGGAACGGTTTTCCGGAGGCCGGGCGGATGAAGCCTCTTACGAACGAGTCGGGCCCGCACTTGAAGTTTGTGATATAGATAATGTGCAGGTTGGGGTGCTGGCCGACGAGCTTCGCCGCCGCCAGGATGCGCTTCCCGTACGCCCAGTACATGTTGTCGTTCACGTCGCGGATGTCGATGCCTTCGAGCGGCAAGGCATCGATCGGCAGGACGTTGACGCCGTAGTGCTCGCGCAGCTTCTTGGCAGTCGCGAGGCTGACGCCGAGATCGTGCGTGTTGTAGGGTCGGCCGACGAGGACCATGCCGGGCTCGCCGGTGCGCACCAGCGTCTCCAAGGCCGCGCCCCCGGCCTGTTCGTACGCCGAGCGAAAGCGCTGCTGTGCGGCGAGGGCGACGTCGAAGGCGCGCTCGGCGGTCCGGCGGCGTACACCAAGGTTCCGGGCGAGGTCAGCCAAGACGCGCTTCACGGCGTGGGTCCCGTCCTTGAAACGGAGTGTCGGGCAGAGAATTCGACCCGGCCACGATCGGAACGCGGGCGCCTGGCGGATCACGAACGGCAAGGTCTGACCCCACGGGCAGACGTGGTTGGGATCGTCGCGATCGTCGGCTTCAGCCGAGAGGATGTTCGGCAGCCAGATGAAGTCCACGTTTTTGCTGATCAGGTCGGCGACGTGCCCGTGGGCGGCGATGATCGGATAGCAGGGCTCGGCGACGATGCGGTCGAGGCCCATCTGCACGGTCCGCCGATTGGTTTCGCTCGTGACCACAACCCGCAGGCCGCAATCGCGGAAGAAGCGGCGCCACAGCGGCAGCAGGTCGAAGGTGTACATGGCCAGCGGGATGCCGACCGTGGCGGTCGCGCCGTTCGGGTCGCCGCTGTCGGCGGCGAAGAGCAGTTCGTGGTGCAGCGCCACCAGGTCGGGGATGACCGGTTTGCGCTCGGTCTTGACCTGCTTGCGGTAACGATCCGAGCACTTGTCGCCCCAGAAGGTTTTCTCGCCGGCGACGTTGAACTCCTGGATCGAGCATTGGTTGCTACAGCCTTCGCACGTGAATTCGCGCAGCGCGTAGTTTACCCGGGCGAGGTCGTACCCGCGAAAGCGCGTGCCCGATCCGGTGGCCTTGATCTTCTCTTTCGCCAGCAGCGCGGCGCCGATCCCGCCGAGCAGAACGTTGTGAGGCGGTACGATGATCTCTTTTCCGGTGATTATGCTGAAGGCGGCGGCGACGGCGTCGTTGTAGGCCGTCCCGCCCTGGAAGAAGATGCGGTCGCCGATCCGCCGCCCGCGAACAACGCGGTTGATGTAGTTGTGCGCGATCGAATAGGCCAGACCGGCGATGATGTCGTCGCGCTTTGCGCCGCGCTGCATGTAGCTGTTGACGTCGCGCTCCATGAACACGGTGCAGCGCTCGCCGAGCTTGATCGGGGCCTTCGAGCTAAGGGCGAGTTCGGCGAACTGGTCCTCGATCGAGACCCCGAGTTCCTCGGCGCGTTCTTCGAGGAAGCTGCCGGTGCCGGCGGCGCAGGCGTCGTTCATGGTGAAGTCGACCACGATGGTGTCGGTCGAGTCGCCGCCTTCGGGTTGCAGGCTGATGTACTTGCTGTCCTGCCCGCCGATCTCGAAGATCGTATCGGGGCGTTTTCCGCCGAGCAGCCGGTCGGCGACAAACGTGGCCCCGGTCTTGTGGGCGGTGATCTCGTCGTTGATGCTGTCGGCGCCGACCAGCACGCCGACCAGCTCGCGGCCGCTGCCGGTGCTGCCGACGGCCCGGACCCGCACGCCCCAGCCGACCGCCTCTTCGGTCTCGCGCAGGCAGCGCGAGACGACCTCGATCGGGCGGCCGTCGGTCCGCGTGAAGATCGAGTGGATCACGTCGCCATCCTCGTCGATCAGCACCAGCTTGGTGCCGACCGAACCGATGTCGAGCCCGAGGTAGGCATCGACGACCGCCTGGTCCTCCGGAAAGCGGTAGCGTTCGGTCTCACCGGGCGAGCTGCCTGCCCTGCCGATGTTCCGCAGGAGCGTGACCCGCTCCATGCTCAACGGCGGTGCGGTGGGGAAAGCGTGGCCGCCGCCTTCGCTGGCGACGCGCAGACGGGCAAGCTGCGCCCGCAGCCCGCCGCCCTGTCCCCAATGGGATTCGGCCGCGAGCAGCGCGGCGCCCACGGCTCCCAGGGCCTCAGCGGCCTCGGGCACGAAAAGGTCTTCCTCGCGCAGTTCGAAAACCTCGCGCAAGGCCCTGACGACCGCCGTGTTTGCCGAAACGCCACCAACCAGCGCGATCGGCGGCCGGGGCGTGCGCCCCTTCACGACGGCGGTCTTGAAGTTCCGCGCGACCGCGTTGCAAAGGCCGCGCAGCACCTCGGCGGGGCCGTAGCCCTTCTGTTGAGCATGGACCATGTCGCTCTTGGCGAAGACGCTGCACCGGCCGGCGATCTGGGCGGCGCGCTCCGCTTGTTCGACGATGGTGCCGATCTCTTCGACGGCGAATTGCAGCCGCGAGGCTTGTTGATCGAGAAACGCCCCGGTACCCGCCGCGCAGTCGCCGTTGGTGCTGTAGTCGAGGATGCCGAGTACGCCGCTGGCGGGGTCGGGCTCACAGCGGACGTAACGGCTGGTCTCGCCTCCGATCTCGAAGACCGTGCGGACATGGCGGTGGAGCAGGTCGATCGCCCGGATGCAGGCCTGGAACTCGTTGCAGCGTGGTACGCCGAGCACCTCGGCTACCAGGGGGGCACCGGAACCGGTCAGCGCCAGGCCCGTTATTTGCTCGGCGGGGACGCGAGCTGTGACTTCGTCCACAAGCTCGCGTGCGACGTCGAGCGGGCGGCCGCGCGTTCGCCGGGGCTTGGTGTGCAGGACAGCTTGCCCGTCTTCCGTGGGCGTGCCGAGCGCACGGAGTAGGTTCCGGCTGGGATTCTTGCTAAGGACCGGCTCGAGGTATTCTTTCGGAAGCACGAGCGCCGCCTTGACGCCGACAGCCCCTATGTCAATCCCGAGTCGAATGCTCATGTATTCGCTTCTCCGACCTGCCGCCCTGCTGCAGCGGAGCTTGCGTGCAAACGCGAGCCCCGGTGGTCAACCGGCGGCAGAGCCCCTTCCGCATCGATTCGTGCTCGAAACTCCTGCTACTTTTAACGTCCGACCCGAACAAACAAAAGCTGTTGCGCCGTTGGAAAACCGCAAGTGAATGATTTTCATTATTCTTAACCGCGGCGCCGCGCGCCACGCCGCGTCTCGGCTGCTACGATGCTCTACTTTCATAGCACGGTGATGCCGTCCGTCAAGCGCAAGATTTGGATTTCGTCGGCGGCGAGCCACACGGATCCCGTCGCTGTGTTGTTCAGAAACGGTGCCGCTGGCGGTGGGGTTGGGTGATTCTGCGGTTACAATTTCAGGGTAGGAGTCCGTTGAAAAAGGGGACAGGCACCTTCCAGACACCTTTATTTGCCGAGGGTTTCGGCCAACGGCTCGGAGCCGGTCCCCTTTTCCCTTTTTCAACGGACAGCTAGCGCGTATCATTACATCAGAGGGCCTGTCAAGCGAAGGAGTATCGCCATGTCCCCGCGCAACCGTGCCATCGGATTGAGCGTGATGCTGGGGTTTGCACTTCTCGCGGCCGTCCCGGCGAGGGCGGACGAGAAGCAGCCGGGCTACGTCGTTGCTGACGGGAAACGCGTTCTCACCGGCTTGGAGTCGCTCCAGATTGACCAAGCCGGTGTGGCGCGAGAGGCACGTGAGAAAGCCGAGCGCGAACCGCCGGCCGACCGGGCCGGGCGAGACCAAGTCGAAAAGGCGCGCGAGCCGCGCGTGCTGGTACGCGACCTGCGCGATTCCCGCGGCGGGCCGTATTCCTGTGACAGCCGGTACCGCTGCGACAGCCGTCGTTGGCGGCGCTGGACCTACCGGCCGGGGGGATCGCTCTATTCCCCGTACGGGCCCTACTACGGATACGATCCGTATCCGACGCGGCGCGGACTGATGGAGGTGTACCGAGCACGGCGTTACATAGAGCAGCAGGAACGTGACCGCCGTTTCAACCGAAGGGACATGGCCGAACGGAAGAAGCGCTTGCTCGACCAGCACGAGGAGGCGCTGTTGGCCGGGTTGCGACGATTGAAGGAGGGGCAGCCGGCACGCGCTACGGTCGCGCTCACGCTGGCCGCGAAGCTGAACCAGGGTGATCCGGCATGCCGGATTCATCTGGCGCAGGCGCGCTTGGCCCAGGGGCATTACCTGGAAGCGGGCCTGGCGCTGCGCCGAGCGCTGCAACTGCAACCCAAGCTCGTCTACGCCGACCTTCATCTGCAAGAGTACTACGAGACTGAGGACGCGCTGGATGAACATACGGACGCGTTGGCCGAGTGGGTCCGGGAGAATCGCGCGCGGCCCGAAGTGCATTTCCTGCTCGGTTTTCTGGAATTCCAGCGCGGCGATTTCGGGGCGGCCTACGCCGCGTTTGAGCGCGTGAAGAAGGCTATGCCCGAGGACGAGCTGACGCGCGACTATCTCGAGATCACCAAGCCGGCGACGGCTCGAGTGCTGCGACAGTCATGACGCGGGTGGCTGCAAGGGCCGGGCGGGGTTGCTGCGGCGCTTGCGAGTTTGCGAGTATTGCACCTCATAGATGCCGCTGCGCTTCACGACGCTGAGAAGCGTGTGCCAAAGGATTCCGAGGTCGTTGCGCAAGCTGGCCGTCTCGACGTAACGCACGTCCCATTCCAGCTTTTCCTCGAGTGTGATGGCTCCGCGACCGTTGATCTGGGCCAGGCCCGTCAGCCCCGGCTTGACCAACAGCCGGCCGCGGTGTCGCGGGCTCCATTCCGCCATTTGCTGCATGTAGAGCGGCCTGGGGCCGACCAGTGACATCTCGCCCCGCAGGACGTTCCAGAGTTGCGGCAGCTCGTCAAGGCTGGCTTCGCGCAGCCGGCGGCCCACACGTGTGAGACGCGGGTCGTCACCGCTGTCTGGCGAATCGCCGAATGGATCGGCTTCAGCGCGCATCGTGCGGAATTTGAAGAAGGTGAATGGCCGTCCGTTCCTGCCGGCGCGGGCCTGTCGAAAGACGGCTGGCCCGCGGCTGTCACTTCGGATCATGAGCGCCAGGACCGCCAAGAGCGGAGCCGTCAGGACTAACGCCACCAGCGCCGCGTAGAAGTCGATACGCTCTTTCAGCCAGAAATACGACGACTCCGCCCGTAGTTGCGGGGGCCGGTTTGGGTCGGGCGTGCGCATCGTCCTGAATTTTATCGGCAGCTTCAGATGCCGGACAGGGCAGCGCTCTTGCCAGGGCTCCATGGGCGAGTTCGCGTCCCGCAAGCGGACCGGTCAATCTCTTCTCGGCGGCGGTGGTTGCATCGGCGGGCCCAGATTTTTCGGGTTGCAAACAGCGTCGGCCGAGGAGATCATATAGTTGTGCGCAGCGGAGGGCGGCTGCGGGTGTAGCTCAGTGGTAGAGCGTCACGTTGCCAACGTGAATGTCGTGGGTTCAAGTCCCATCACCCGCTTTTGAGAATCGTTATGAACATCGGCGCAAGCTGCTGTTTTTTCTTGCGCTTGCGAAGCGCCTGCCATTTCACCCGCACCACCGCCTGGATTGCACGTTGACGAACCCGTGCGCAGTCCCGTGTGTTCTGCGCGCTGCGCATGCGCTGCGCGCTGGTCACACGTGGCGGTCATCCGCAGCGCTTCGGTGGGTTCGCTCGGCTTCGTTGGGACGGGCGGGAGTCCGGCAATCGCCGACGCCACGGGCAACAGACTTTCGTCCGTGTAGACGCCCGCCGTCAAGCGCGGGTCCGTGTGCCGCAGGTGGGCTTGGGCGAGCCGTTGCGGAATACCGTGCGTCGCAAGATAAGTGCTGATCGACTTCCGCATGGCGTGAAGGTCGACGCATCCGGCTTCGGTATTTTCCGGGATGCCCGCGTATGCTAGGTCGGCCCGCAGGACATTCATGCCCGGCACTGTCCGCAACACCCGGCCCGTCGGCTTCACCTTCGCGGGCTTCGTTTCCCGCAGCGCCTGCGCAATCTGCGGGTGGAGTGCGATGCTGTCGGCCCGCTTCGCCTTCGTGGTCTCGCTGCGAAGCTCAATCTTCGCCGGTAGCGTGTCAAGCCGAACGTCCTGCCATTCAAGCGCCGCCAGCTCCGAACGGCGGAGCCCGGTCCAGAACGTCAACAGGTACGCCAATACCCGTTCGCGGCCGAGCGCTTCGGCCCTCGCCACCGCGCGGTCGCTCACCTTC
>JBHHZX010000160.1:0-8756 GCA_046758265.1 Phycisphaerae bacterium | reverse complement strand
TGGTGGTGGCGATTATTGCGCTGCTCATCTCCATCCTGCTGCCCTCGCTGGCCCGGGCGAAGGAGCAGGCCCGGATCGCCAAGTGCCTGGCGAACTTAAGGAATATCATGCAGTCCGGCGTCAGCTATTGCATGGACAAGGGCAACCCCGTGTTCGCCCATCGGTTCCCCGGCTATGACGGGGGCTACTGGATCGATGGCGTCGTGCAGAACTTTAACCTCTCAACAGAATTCATCTGGGGCGGTGGCGTACCCGATACGAGGCGGCGCGACTGGGACCCCACCCAGGGGAATTATAACCCGGCCCAGTTGAGGACCGACACGTACGTCATCCTGCCTGAGCACCGGCCGATGAACAAGTACCTGGACGCCGAGGTCACCTGGAGCGATCCGGAGCGTTATAAGGGCAATCCCCTCCGGCACCGGAAACCCATGGACCTGCCCGACTACTTCAAGTGCCCGTCGGACTCCACCGCTGCCGTGCCGGAATCGGGCGCGAGTGACCCTGCCAGCGACACGGACACGCCGTTTGAAACCTGGAAGTGGTGGGGCACGAGCTACCCGATCAATTGGTATTGGGGATACGCTTACGAAACCACCGGGCCCCCGAACTGGGGTTGCTATGTCCACATTATCGATGCGGGGACGGGGCGCCGGCTGATCAACTCGAAGAATAACACCGGCGCGGCGGAGTTCATCTTGTTCTACGAGAACCAGTTTAATTTCGCCGCGGAGGGTGCGGTACCACGCGGCTACAGCGACACCAGCGAGGCGAAGTTGATAAAGGGCTGGCACAAGCAGGAAAACATGCATGCGGGAGGGTTCCTCGACGGGCACGCCAGCTATCGCTATTTCGACACGACGTATATCAATGGTCCCGGCTGGACCACCTGGCCGAACCCCCCCTGGAGCACGTTTTGGCAGCCCTACGAAGACGAATAGTCTGACAATCGCCCAAGTCATGGAATTGATCAACGGGTCGGCGCGGGCAACCACCCCGCCGGCCCGTTTCTCTTGCGCCGGGGAACCGGCACCCCGCCAGCCCGGGAGATCGCGCCCCTCCGGACCGGGCCATGTAGCTCAGTCCCGGCCCGGCAGACAGCACGCGCGCGCTGCGGCTGGGCTAGAGATCCGGGTCTCGTCGTTGGTGCGTGGGCGGTCGCGGCCCGCGGGTGGCAGCGTCTCAGCCGGCCGGCCCGTGGGTGTCGCCCGGGGCAGCGCGGCGGGCCTCGGCGGTTGGGAGGCGGACCACGAATTCCGAGCCGCCCTCCGGCACGTCGCACAGCTCGATGCTACCGCCCAGTTCGTTGACGTTCTTGCGGGCCACCGCCAGACCGAGACCGGTCCCGCCCTGGCCCTTGGTCGAGTGGAACGGCTCGAAGATCTTGCTGCGCTGCGACTCCGGGACGCCGGGGCCATTGTCGGCCACCGAAATGATCACCCAGCGCTCGACGGGATCAAAACGGGTGCGAACGTCGATGACACCGTCGCCGCGCGGGACGGCGTCCAGCGCGTTGGAGATCAAATTGAGGACGGCTTGGTGTACGCCGTCGTAGTCAACCGGGATCGGCGGGACCTCCACGTCGAGATCGGTCCGCAGCGTGATGTTGCTCTCGTCGGCCTGCTCCTGGACCAGCTCCACCACGTCTGACACGATCTTGTTGAGCCGCAGCATTTCGAGTTGGGGTTCGCGCTGCTTGCTGAAAGCCAGCATGTTGAGCATCAGCGTGTAGCAGCGGCCGAGGTTGCGATCCAGTATTCGCCAGCCTTTGGTGGTGACGGCGAAGTCGCGGCGATCGAGCCCGCGCTGCACCATGTCCCCGCCGGCCCGCATGCCCTGCAGCATGTTCTTGATCGAGTGCGAGAGGTAGGCGACGGTCTCGCCGGCCGCGGCCAAACGCTCACGTTCCAAATGCGTCTGCACCAGGCGGGCGTTTTCGATCGCCAGACCCGTTTGATAGCCGATGGCGGTTATCAATCGCAGCTCGTGCTCGTTGTAGGTATGCTCCGAAGTCGGGCAGTCGAGGTGGATCACGCCGAGAATCTGCTCGCGGGCCATGATCGGCGCGCAGATCAGGGAGCGTTTGCCGAGCCGTCGCACGCTCTTGCCGCCCGAGAAACGCTTGTCCCTGATAGCGTTGGAGCACAGCACGCCCTCCTGCGTCTCTACCACGTGGTCGACGATGGTGCGTGAGGCGGTAATCGCGCTGCGGGCGGCCCCGGCCCGCGCCTCGCGGCTGCGAAACCGCACGACCGCGGGCAGCAGTTCGCCGCTTTCTTCGTCACGCAGGAAGATGACCCCGCGGTCGGCCGGGACCTCCTCGAAGACGATGTCCATCACACGCTGGAGGAGCTGATCGGGCGCCAGCAGGCTGCCGATGACGTCGGTCAGCTCACGCACCGCCTTCCACGACTTGACGGCGTAGGCCGTGTCGGGCGCCGCCAGCACAACGCTGTCATCAGCCGACGGGACGCTTGCCACAACCGAGGAATCGACGGCCAGCCTGTCGGCGTCGAGCGTCACGAGATCGGTGGGGATGTTCGCGCCGGAGAGCTGTTCGGGCGACTCGTCGCCGCTGTACATCAGCAGCGTGCTGCCGAGCTTGATCTGGTCGCCGTGCTTGAGGCGCGTCGGCTCCTGAATGCGGGTGCCGTTGACGTAAGTCCCGTTGGCGCTGTTCAGATCGCGAAGTATCCAGGCGCCATCCTCACGCTTGAGCTCGGCATGCCGCCGGCTCACGCTCTGGTCGGTGAGCGGCACCAGATCGCTGCCGCGCCCAATCAGGACGGCCTCCTCGCTGGTCTTGAGTATCCGACCCTTATCGGGTCCTTGCAGCACGTGTAATGTCGCCACAGCACACCCCGCCGCGCGTTGCCCGCCGCCGAGAGGAACTCAAGGACTCGACCCCGGCTGGTCCATCCCGCCAAACGGCCACGTTACCTGTCTAACAGAGTCTACGCGTGAAGCTCCACCACGTCGCAGATGATTTCCACGCGCAACCTGGTTCGCAGCGCCTGCCTCTCAACCTGGGGCGCTCAAGGAGCGCACAGCCCGGCGCTCGCGCCGGCAGGCGGACAGCACACAACGTGATCGAGAAACGCTATGTTAGGACCTGCTCTCCGCCGCGGCTTCCTTCAAGGCCGCCTTCCGCGACAGCTTCACGCGACCCTGATCGTCGATCGCGATCACCTTCACGCGAACCTCGTCGCCGATTTTTACGACATCGCTGACCGAGCGGACATAGGCATCGTCCAGCTCGCTGATATGACAGAGTCCGTCCTGGCCCTCCTGAATCTCGATGAACGCACCAAAATCCTTGATGCTGATGACCTTGCCGTCGTAGGTGTGGCCGACCTGAATATCCTCGGTCATCCGCTGCACCATATTATAAGCCTGATTGGCCTTTTCGGCATCCGTGCACGAGATAAATACCGTCCCATCGTCCTCGATGTCGATCTGGGCGCCGGTCTCGGCCTGGATCGCGCGGACCGAGCGGCCGCCCGGCCCGATCAGCTTGCCGATCTTCTCAGGGTTGATCTTGAGCATCAGCAGGCGCGGCGCGTTCTGGCTGATCTCGGGCCGCGGCCTGGCGATCACGCTGTCCATGATGTCGAGGACCTGAAGGCGCGCTTTTCTCGCCAGTGCCAGCGCCTCCTCGAGCAACTTGAACTTCAAGCCCTCGGCCTTGATGTCGAGCTGCACGCCGGTGATGCCCGTGCGCGTCCCGGCGACTTTGAAGTCCATGTCGCCGAACGCGTCCTCCTCTCCCAGGATGTCGGGGAATAGCGCGTACTCGTCGCCTTCCTCGACCATCCCGATCGAGATACCGGCCACGGCGGCGTTGATCGGCACACCCGCGTCCATCAAGGCCATCGAGCCCGCGCACACCGTCGCCATCGAACTGGACCCGTTGGATTCGAGGATGTCGCTGACCAGCCGGATCGTGTAGGGAAAATCATCGGGACCGGGCAACACCGCTTCCAGGCTGTGCTCGGCCAACGCGCCGTGGCCGATCTCACGCCGCCCCGGCGCGCCGATGCGCCGCACTTCACCCACCGCGAACGGCGGGAAGTTGTAATGCAACATGAACTTTTTGCTGTACTCCTCCACCAGATCGTCAACAATCTGCTCGTCGGATGCGGTCCCAAGCGTGGTGGTTACCATCGCCTGGGTCTCACCGCGCTGGAACAACGCCGAACCGTGCACGCGCGGGAGCCAGTCGACCTCACCCGTAATCGGACGAATCTCGTCGAGCCTCCGGCCGTCCGGGCGGATCCCTTCCTTGAGGATACGCCCACGAACGACCGCTTTTTCCACCTGGCGAACCGCTTCGTCGACTTCCACCGGCGTGTGCGCGGGGTTCTGCTCCCCTTCCGGACAAAAGTGCTCAAGTACCTTCTCGTAGACGGCATCCACGGCGGCGGCCCGCTCCTGCTTGCCGGATAACTGCTTGGCGGCGACCAGGTCATCCCAGCTGCGCCGGCGGATGTCATCCAGAAAACTCGCGTCCGGCTCGGGCGCCTCCCAGGTCGATTCCGCGCCGGCGTGATGCGTGAGCTCGTCAAGCATCTCGCAAATCGGCACGACCCCGTGTGCGTGACCGAACTTGATCGCGTCGGCAACGACCTCTTCGGACAGCTCCCGGCAGCCGATCTCGATCATGTTGATGGCGTGTGGCGTGCCGGCGACGATCAGATCGAGGTCGGAATACTCGAGTTGCGAGCGAGTCGGGTTGATGATGAAGTCCCCCTCGACACGCCCGACGCGAACCGAAGCCACCGGCCCCCGGAACGGCAGCGGCGAGACGGCCAGGGCGGCGACCGCCGACACCATCCCCACCACGTCCGGATCGCCCTGCATGTCGGCGGCGATCACACTGATCTGAATCTGTACTTCGTCCTTAAAGTCCTTTGGAAACAGCGGACGGATCGGGCGGTCGATCCTCCGCATCGTCAAAACCTCTTTCAGCGTCGGCCGCCCTTCCCGTTTAAAAAAACCGCCCGGAAACTTGCCGGCGGCCGACATCTTTTCGCGATAGTCAACCTGGAGCGGGAAGAAGTCGATCCCTTCGCGTGGCGGCCCGGTCAGCGCCGTCCCCAATACCACCGTCTGGCCGTACCGCACGAGGGCCGCACCGTCTGCCTGCTTGGCGAGTTTCCCGGTTTCGATCGACAAAGTTTCCGCACCAATCCGTCGCTCAACCTTAAACGTCATCGTGTCCCTCAACCTACTTGCTACTACCTGGTACTCACTCTCTTACGACTAATCCAAAACCGCGTGTCCATCGTGCCGATCAACCATACCAGCCCTGCGCACCGCGCGCCGTTTTCGCCCAACTAAACCGCAACTGAGCAAGCTTCCCGGCTTCATTTCGGTCACCTGTGGGTGCCGCCGATCGTGGCCTACTTCCGCAACCCCAGCTTCTTAATCGTCTCGCGGTATCGCTCACGCTTCGTGTGGCCAAGGTATTTCAGCAGGGCCGAGCGCCTCCCAACCATCTTCAGCAAACCGCGTCGCGACGAGTGGTCCTTCTTGTGGGTTTTCAGATGCTCGGTGAGCGTGGCGATGCGCTCGGTCAGCAAGGCGACTTGAATTTCCGTGGAACCGGTATCGCCGTCGTGCCGGCGATGGTTGCCCATGATCTCTGATTTTCTCTCCGTCGTCAGTGGCATGGCCGTTGACTCCATCTCGCACACGGGTCGTGCTCCAGCTTGCCCCCAGGCCATCCGAGGGAGCAACCGAAGCAGCCTGACATAAGAACCATAAGTATAAAACCTCGTCCGCCCCCTGGCAACCCGCGACCCATGCACCCCCTGCACCGATCACACGCGGGAAGCCCGTATCATCCACCTGACGATGTTGTAGCCCACTTGTGCCACCGGGATCAGCACCGTCAGCAGCCCGCAAATCCACGCCGCCCGGGCCCGTCCCGCGCCCAGCCAGGCACCCGGAACGGTACGGATCCGCTTTAGAACGGCCCGCCCCCAGAAAATGCTAATAAAGCCCGCGACAATCGCCAGCAGCAGACACAGCGCCGCGAACAGCGCCACGATGATATACGCCACCGGGGGCGGGTGCTGGCGACCGAACTGGCTTGGGTCGACGTTCATCCGGGCTACGAACAGGCCGGCCAGGAACGCCAGCACGAGCAACAGCGGTGCCGCAACGCCGCAGCCGAACGCCCCGTTCGCTCCCGCGACCAGGCGCGGCTTCATCTGGGCGGTGGGCGTGTCCAGGGGCAGATTCATCGCGGCCGGTGCAGCTTCCGTCGGCGCGGTTGGAACCTGGGGCCCAACCTCGGGCTCAAACGCCGACATCGGAACGGGCGTGGCCAGCGGCGGCCCGCCGCCAGCGCTGCGAATTTGCTCGGTCAACCGATCGGAGACGACCTTTCCGTCACGCATCTGGACGACGCGTTTGGCCCGCAAGGCCACTTGCTGCTCGTGGGTGACCAGCACGATCGTCACCCCCTGCTCGTTGAGCAAGCTGAAGATATCCATGATCTGTCGGCCGGTGCGGGTGTCCAGATTCCCGGTCGGCTCGTCCGCCAGCAGCAAGAGCGGGTCATTGACGATCGCGCGGGCGATGGCCACTCGCTGGCGCTCGCCGCCGGACAGCTCGGCGGGCGTATGGCTCGCACGCGGCGCCAGTCCAACGCGCTCGAGAGCCCGTTTGGCCGGGCCGCGCGTGTTGGCACGTCGCGCGTAGAACAACGGGACGCCCACGTTCTCCAGCGCCGAGGTGCGATTGATCAGATTAAACGTCTGGAAGACGAACCCGATGGATTTGTTGCGGATGCGGGCCAGTTCACGGTCGGACATCTCACCGACATTGCGGCCGTCGAGCAGATAGGTCCCCGCCGTGGGGCGATCCAGACACCCGAGCAGGTGCATTATCGTGCTTTTGCCGCTGCCGGAGGCACCGGTGATCGCCACGAACTCGCCCTTCCTGATCTCCAGGTCAACTCCGTCGAGCGCGCGGACGATCGAGTCACCCATGCGATAAAGCTTGGTCAAACCTCGTATTTGGATCAATGGCACAGCGTGGCAGATCCCGTTTCGCGGTCAGTCCTCCCCGCGCTCTCTCGGCAGCTTGGTGAAAACCTCCTGCCCCTCCTCCAGCGGCTCGCCGATGACCGGGGCAATCAATTGCGTGTGGGCACCGTCGCTGATCCCCACACGGTATGCGACGAACTTTTTCCCGAAGGGGTCGCGCGAGCCGGGCTCGGGCGGCGTCTTGACCCACACCCCGCGCTCATCCTGAAACGTCATCACCGCTTCCGCCGGAACGAGCAGCGCGTCGGTCACGCTTTCCACCGTGAACTCGACCTGCGCTTGCGTGCCGAGCGGCAGCATGGAACGCCGTTCGTCGGTGACCTCGACGTGCACGTCGAACTGGATGATCGCCGAGCCCGTATTGAGCTTCCCTTGCGGCTCGACCCGCTCGATCAGGCCTTCAAACGTCTCGTCCGGAAACGCATCAACCGTCAACTGCACATGTCCTGTACGCTTTTCCAGCATCTCGGCGTCTTTCTGCACGGCCTCCCTCAGACCCGGCAGCTCGGGCAGCGAGTCCACCGGCGAGATCTTGAGCACCCGGCCGATGTCCGCTTCGTCCACGCGGGTCACGACTTTGAGCTTGGACACGTCGGCCAGCTCCATTACCGGCGTGCCCCCCGTCAAACCCCGCGTCGCCGACTGCACCAGGTTCCCCACGCTGACGCGCACATCGGTGACAATGGCATCCCGGGGTGCTTGAATGGTCGTCTCCTCCAGGCGCTCCTCGGCGTCTTCGAGCTGCTTTTGGGCCTCTTCCACCGCCGCCTGCTGAATGATGACAGCCTGCTGGGCGTCCTTGAGGTTGTTCTTCGCGACTTCGAGGTTGGCTTCGGCAGTTTCCAATTGGGCCGCATTGATCCGCGCGTTGGCCCGCGCCGTAACGAGTTCTCTGTCACTCGCGGCGCTGCCGGTCAGCTCTTCCGCCCTCTCCAAATCGAAGGCAATGATCTCGCCACGTGCCTTGATTTCCTGCACCTGGGCTTCGGAGGTCAGAATTCTCTGCTTGGCCTGCTCAACCGCCACCTCGGCCTGCGCCAGCAGGGCTTGCATTCGCGTGAGCGCCGCCTTGGCCTGGTGGCGCTGCCGTTCCTCATCGTCCTTCTTGAGCAGCACCAGCACGTCGCCCTTCTTGACGTAGTTGCCCTCGACCACCCGAATGTCGATTACCTCACCCGCGGCCTTCGACCGGATGTCGATCCGCTGGTTCGCCTCGATCAGGCCGGAGGCGGTGATCGGCACGCGGATGTCGTCGCGTGTCACCTCGCCGAATTTGGCCTTGTCCCATTCCGGAACATAGCGGTAGTACGTGCGCAGCCAGTACCAGACGACACTGATCACCGCGACCACCAGCAGCAGCAAGACCCACTTTTTCATGGCCGGATTCCTCGTTCAACGCGCAGAGAGCGAAGCGGACAGCGATCCTGTCCTGCCGAGTACTTCGCGCTGGGGCGCTGAATATTCGCGCTACTTCGGCTCATACGGCGTGTAGGACAGATCAAACGCCTCCGCGACCGGCTTATTCGTAAGCTTGCCGTGCGCCATGTTGATACCCAGCGCCAGGCCGGGGTCCGCGGCCGCGGCCTTCTCCCAACCCATGTTCGCGAGTTTGAGCAAGTAGGGCAGCGTCGCATTGGTCAGCCCGAAAGTACTGGTGCGGCCGACCGCGCCGGGCATATTCGTAACGCCGTAGTGTACGAC
>JBHHZX010000159.1:0-8778 GCA_046758265.1 Phycisphaerae bacterium | reverse complement strand
TCCGCGGCGCGCTGGGCGCGCTTGGCAAACCTCATGAAATCCCGCGCGATCTCGACCACGTGGTCGAGATCGTCGAATCGGAAACCTCGTCACCGTCTTGATAGGTGGCTGCATGCACACAACAGCCAGAACCCGGCGCGCAAGCGACGGGCCTTTCTCCAAGCAAACACCGCCGGTTGTATTCCGATCGAACGAGATTCGCGCGCTTACGCTTTTAGCTCGGATGGGCAATGGAAGTAATTGATGGCGATTGTGCTCGAAAATGCCTTACTGGCGGATTTTGATCCCGTTCGCGTCGAGCCGGGCAGCCTGCGGATCGACGGCGGCCTGATCGTCGAACGCGGCAGCACCGTTTCACGCGAAGTCAACGACGAAGTCGTCGACTGCGGCGGCGCCGTGGTGCTCCCCGGCCTGGTTAACGGTCATTCGCATTTGTATTCAACGCTGGCCGTCGGCATGCCCCCGCCGGCCCAACCGCCGCAGAACTTCAAGGAAATCCTCCAACACATCTGGTGGCGGCTCGATCCGGCGCTCGACGCCGAGGCAATCGAGATGTCCGCACGGATCGGCGCCCTGGACGCGCTGCGCTGCGGCACCACCACGCTGTTCGATCACCACGCCTCGCCGAATTGCATCGAGGGTTCGCTTGATTTGATTGAAAAGGCCCTCGCTGACGTTGGTCTGCGCGGCGTGTTGTGCTACGAAACGACCGACCGGCACGGACCGGACGGCCGGGGGGCCGGACTCGAAGAGAATCGCCGTTACCTCGAAAAACGCGTGCAGACGCACTCCGTGCAGTTTGCCGGCATGGCCGGCGCCCACGCCTCGTTTACGCTCGAAGATGAGACGCTGACGCAGCTCGGCGTGCTCGCGGAAGACTTCGGCACCGGCGTTCACATGCATGTCGCCGAGGATCCGTGCGACGAAGAGGATTGCCAGGAAAAGTACCAGATGTTCCTGATCGATCGGCTCGCGGGCTTCAAGCTGCTGCGGCCCACGTCGATCTTCGTGCACGGTACGCACCTCGACCCCGCTGCGCTCCTCCGCGTCAGCGCGGCGGGCGCGGTCCTCGCGCACACGCCGCATTCCAACCTGAACAACGGCGTCGGCTACGCGCCGCTGCCGGCGTACCGCTGCAAGGCCATGCTTGGCACGGACGGGCTCGGCAGCGACGTGTTCGCCGAAGCGAAAGCCGCTTGGTGCGTATCGCGGCACGAGCAGGCCCAGTTGACGCCCAACCACGTGCTCCGCTTGTTGACGACGTCTGCCCGCCGCGCGTCGGAAGCTCTGCAAGTCACGCTCGGCAAGCTGGAACGAGACACCGCCGCCGACGTGGTCATCACCGACTACCACCCGTCCACGCCGCTGACGAGCGAGAACCTCGCGGGGCATTTCATATTCGCCATGAGCTCGCGGCACGTGAAAGACGTGCTGATCGACGGACGCTGGGTGCTGCGGGAGCGCGTCGTTCAAACCTTCGACGAAGCAGGCATTCGCCGTGACGCGCTCAACGTCAGCGCGAAACTGTGGGAACGGATGCCGAGGATTGATTAACGCGCGTCGTTTCCGACCAGGCCCCCTGGGACCGCGCTACCCCATAAACGACACGTTATCTGGGCGTGCCGCTGGCGTGCAGGGGGCGCTCCATGCCGGCGACGTTGATCTGGTTCACACGCCGGGGGTCGAGCACGCCGTCGCGCAGATAGCGGAGCGTGTGGTAGATGCCCAGGTCGAGTTGATGCTCTGCGGGCAACGCATTCAGGAGTCGCAGACCGATGGCGTGATGCCCCCAGCCGGAGAGCCGGGCTTCCACCACGCCGTCGTCATAAAGATACTGCTGGGTCTGGCGAACGTATGTGAGCTGGTAGAGACGGCCCTTGACGCGCCCGCGAATCCAGCCGCCTTCCGGCATCTCCTTTAGAACAAACCCGTCGCGCGGCGCGGCCCGCGCCCACGTCTCGACACTACCGTGAAAGCTCGGCTTGGCGACGTGCGGCCCGCCATACTCGGGACAGAACGTGTCGCAGTTGCCGCACTCGTTACAGAAGTCGGCGTAGCAGGCAATCTGCGTGTCGCGCGCGATGGCGTAGCGCCGCGGCGGACCATCGCGCCAACTGCCGTCGGGGAAAACGATCACGTCGTTGTAATCGAACGAAACCACCGGCGTCGGATATGCGAAGTTTGCGGCGTTGGGGCAGACTGGGATGCACTCGTAGCAGGTGATGCAGTCGAACGTCGCCAGGTGGGAGTCGATACGTTGCGGCACCGAGCGATCCTTGTAGGGCCGGTAGCGCGGATCTTCGCGCACCGTCTTCGCTACGATCGACGTGTTCAACAACCCGGCCCACCGAACGGTGGCAGCGTGCAGCTCGTCGGCAGCAGCATTTCCGCCCAGCTCGGCAGCCGCGCGGCGACGCGCTTCGTCCGCCTGACCGAAACGGCGCAAGATGAACTCGTCGATGTTGACCGCGTCAAGCTCCTGCATCTTGCGCGTCAGGCTTTGCAGGTACGTGGACAGTCGGCCGTAGCCGCCGGGCCGCAGCAGGTCGGTGCAAGCACTCACCGGGACGAAGCCGCACGCGACCGCCGCCGCGAAATTCGTACGATCGATTCCCGCGCTGAACGAGATTGGGACGTGCGGCCCTACTCGTTTGCGAAACTCGTCGGCCAGCGTCAGCGCGATGACGTGCAACGGTTGGCCAGAAAGAGACATGACCTCGTTTTCCGGCTTGGAGTGACGGTGGTTGCGCACCTCGAGTGTGTAGCAGAACTTGAAGCCCACGCGGCGGCCGCGCTGCGCCGCGAAGCGCGTCAGCCGCCGGCAGAGCTCAACCCCTTCCTGAAGGGTCGGCCCGGAGGCGGAGGCCGCCGGGTGGGCGCGCAGCTCCGTATAGCCCAGCACGTCGTGCAGCAGATGCTCGAGCCGCTCGCGGCCCAACATTAGCGGGTTCATCTTGACGGTGACGTCGAAGTCGTGCTCGGCGATCAGGAACTCGCAGATTTTCTCGATCTCATCGGCCGGGCAATGGTGAAACGTAGAGAGCGTAACGCCACCGGAAAGGCGCGTCGGAAACCTCAGGTCGCGCGCGGCGGGGAAGTCGGGGGAGATCTCGGCCCGCAGACGCTCGATCAGCGCGCCGGCGGCGCGCATGCCCTTCAGAAACCCGCGGACCTTGTCGTGGCGAATCCCCGCCAGGTCGTAGCCGACGCTGATGTCGTAGACCACCGCGCCGCTCAGGCCGTCCCGTCGCCCGCCGCTGAGTTCGTGGTTGTGTCGGAACATCTCGATGAGCATCGACCCGGCGACATATTCGCGCAGCGCGTCCTCGATGCTTAGCTCTTGCGGCCATTCGATGTTGCAGCCGACGTTGGTCACGTCGATGCATGGCTGCGAGATCGTCAACCGATCGTTGACCTGGACGGTCTTCAGCTCGAGGGTGCGGCCACCGGCAACGTAGCTGAGCAGGATGTTCTGCGCCATTTGGGTGTGCGGCCCGGCGGCGGGGCCGCTGGGGTTGCCGGCGCGGGCGTCGTGGAAGGCAACGCTCAGGTCGGGGTCGTCCGGAGCGGGCCGGTACCACTTGTGGTGCGGCAGTTCGAAGAGCGTGTCCTGCGTCGCCGGCTCGCGGTAGAGCCGTGTGACCAGGTCGCGAAATGGGGCCGCAATGAGTTCTGCCATAAACCTCCTGCCTTGGTGCGGAGCAACTCTAGCGCGCCGGCGATCCGAAGACAAGCATGCGGTGCGCGAGGCACGTGTCGCTCGGAGGGAGCACACCGACCGAAAAACCTCGACGCATTCGCTGACGAGAGTAAGAGGGTCTATCAATTCCCCGTTGTGGCACAGGCCATCAGCCTGTGGGTCCGCCGGCTGATAGCCGGCGCCACAAGTTGTGTTAGGCCCCTAAATCCCTCGCTTCAGTTGGGATGACCGAAGCCGTAGCGCGCCTTGTGCCGCGCTTGCGTGATCCCGGACAATGAGACCATGTGCACGGCGGCGGCGCTGTCAAACCATTCAGGCACATGGCAGCACGCCAATCAGACGGCATCCGCCGCACGAGCCTGCCGATGAAGGATTCGCCCGCAGCCCGAGCCATCCTCGACCCGCCCAAGACGCGTAGGGCGGGCATTTTGTCCGCCGTGTAGCGCCGCGCGCCACCGCCGGCTAGGGTATTGCAAGAACGTGCCCGCCCGGAAGTGTAGCGGCCTGCGCCGCGCGGGCCGTAGAATGTCAGTAGAGTCTACGGGTCAACGGCCGACGAGCCGTCGGCCGTTCCATACCGGTAGAATACGCATGAGCGAGCTCATTCGACTGCTGGAGACGGTCGTGGCGGAAGCGGAGGGGGGCCGGCCCGTGGCACTGTGCGCGGTCGTGGAAACGATGGGCTCGACGCCGCAGCCCCCCGGGGCGGCCATGCTCGTGCGCTCCGATTTCACCACGCTTGGCACGCTCGGTGGCGGCTGCGTCGAGGCCGAAGTCCGACAGCAGGCCTTCAAGCTGTTGCAACGAAACTCGTCGGGGCTGCTCGATTTTGCGCTGGACCGCGACTACGGCTGGGAGGACGGCCTGATCTGCGGCGGGCGGATTTACATCGCGGTGACGCCGGTCACACGTGACGTGAACCTGAAGCCGTTTCAGGAGGCTCTGGAAAGGGCGAAAGGGCGCGAACCGACGCAGGTCCCGGTCATGATCGAGCACGAGGGCAAGCGGCTGGAGTATCGGCTGCATGTGGAGGTGCCGCCGACGCTGCTGATCGCCGGTGCCGGGCACATCGGCCAGGCCGTCGCCCGGCTGGCCGTCGATCTTGACTTTCACGTCGTCGTGATCGACGACCGGGCCAACTTCGCCGCGCGGCAGCGGTTCGGCGAGCGCGTCGAATTGATCGTGGACGACATTGGGCGGGCGCTGCGTGCTTATCCGATCGACGGCGGCTGCTACGTGGTGATCGTGACGCGCGGACACCAGCAGGACCACGCCGCGCTGGAGGCGGTGATCCGGCGCCCGGCGGGGTACATCGGCATGATCGGCAGCAAGCGAAAGTCGCGGATGATTCTGAATGACCTGGCCGACGCTGGCGTTCCGCCAGAGATGATCGACCGCGTGCACACGCCGATCGGTCTGCCGGTTAACGCGGTGACAGTTCCGGAAATCGCCGTCAGCATCATGGCGGAGCTGATCCAGACCCGTCGACAAAACACGCCGAAGCTCGTCGAAGGCCCGTTTGAGGTTACAGGGACTGGCAAGTGAGGCAGTCGCGCCCCCCCCCAGCGCTCCCGATTCGCAGGCTGCGTTCGTTGCGGCGCCGGCGGCGACGCCGTTTAAGATCACAGATTGTGATCTTGAAGCCTGCACCTCTTTCCAAGCGAGCTGGAACATGAAGTCATTGGGGAAGCGCCGGGTGCCATGGCTTCACGCGACGGAGTCGCGGGTAGCGATGCTATCGTTCCCGACCATGCCCACCACGGCTTCGCCGTGTGAGGGCATGCCACACGCCGTCCCGACCTCCGTCAGCCGAACGGACACTGCAACGACCCCTCGCTCGCGCTCGGGGTTCTGATTCTGTCGGGCGGGGCCCGGATCAGTTCTCGACGTGGCGCACGTCCTTCGCCATGCCGTGCAGATGCTCCAGCGCCCGCGGCGGGATGCGCACGTCGAGAATCGCCCGGCCGTTGTCGTAATAGCGGTCGAGAATGTCGGCGACGCGTTCCAGAAAGCCCAGGGCCTTTCCGTCGTTTGCCGACACCGAGAGCGTCAGGCGGCGCTGATCCCCCCGCATCTGCGCATCCACGGCGTCGTGCAGCCGCTCCAGGCCCGCGCCCGTCCGGGCGGAGATCAGCAGCGCGTCGGGGTGGTTTTGCTGCAGGATCAGCAGGAGCGCTTGATCGGTGATGGCGTCGGCTTTATTGAGCAGTAGCAGTACCGGCTTGTCGCCGACGCCGAGTTCGTTCAACACACCGTTCACCGCCTCGATCTGCTGGTCGGCCTGGGAGCTGGACGCGTCCGCCACGTGCAGCAGCAAATCGGCATGGATCGCCTCCTCGAGCGTGGCCCGGAACGACGCCACCAGGTGGTGCGGCAGGTCACGAATGAACCCGACCGTGTCAGACAGCAGCACGTACCGCCCGTTACCGAGGTCCCATTTGCGGGTCAGCGTGTCGAGCGTCATGAACAGGCGGTCCTCGACCTTCATGCCGGCGTCGGTCAAGGCGTTCATCAGCGTGCTCTTGCCGGCGTTGGTGTAGCCGACCAATGAGACCGTGAAGTGCTCTTTGCGGGCCTTGACCTCGCGCACCTTGCGCCGATCGATCGCCTCGAGCTTACGCTTCAGAAACGCCACACGTTTGGCGACGATCCGGCGGTCGATTTCGATCTGTCGCTCGCCGGGCCCGCGCGTTCCGATGCCACCGACTACCCCGGCACCACCGGCGCCGCCGGCGCCGGCGATTCGTTCCAGGTGGGTCCACATGCCGCGCAGCCGCGGCGCGGTGTATTCCAGTTGGGCCAGCTCGACCTGCAGGCGGGCTTCGACCGTCTGCGCGCGTGACGCGAAAATGTCGAGGATCAGCTCGCTGCGATCAAGGACCTTACGCTGCGTGGCCTGCTCGATCTCGCGGATCTGCGAGGGCGACAGCTCGTTATCGAAGATGACGACGTCGGCGTCGTGCGCGTCCGCCCGCTGCCGAATCTCCGCCAGCTTTCCCTTCCCGACACAGGTCGCCGCGTCAAACGACCGGCGCTTCTGCACCGTCCGACCGACGACCTCCACCCCGGCCGACCGCGCCAGTTCGGCCAGTTCGGCCAGCGGATCGCCGCTTACTTCACGCCCGTTCGCTAACACGCCGACGAGCAATGCCCGCTCCCGCCGAACGGAGAGCTCGTCACGCGCCGTCTGCTCCGCAAATGTACCCTTTGCCATGCAATACCCTAGCCGCGGCACAAAAGCCGCAACTCCGATAGTATATCACGCCGATAGGCGCATATGTTCCCGTAAATCCGCGGCGGCCGGGCACCAGGCCCGCGGTCGCCCGGCCAGGTAAGGGCCGTCATGCGCAACTGGCTGGTGGTTCTTTCGCTCCTGCCCGTGCTCCCGCTGGGCTGCATTACGTCCCAACCCCGATCCGCCGTTCGCACCTCCGGGATCGAACCGCTTCGCGAGGCCGAGTTCGACCAGTTCGCCGACCAGCTTGCCGACGCGATCACCGAACTGCTCAAGCAGCGCGACTACTGGCCCCCGGCAATCATCACGCTGCCCCGCATCGAACCGGGGGGCGTTGAAAACAGCTCCGTTGCCCGTGCCTTTGCCCACAGGCTGGCCGACGGCCTGAATGACCGCCTGAGCGGCGCGGCTTTCTTCGCGAAGTCGAGCCTCACACTGCCAGATCTGCGCTGCACGCTGCAATTCGTTGCGGAGCAGGAAGACCCCGGCCGTTGCACCATCGTGCTCCGGCTGTTCGACGAAGAGTCGCGGGAGGAACTGCTGACCGAAAGCTACGCTTACCAGTCCCGCCCACGCGTGGCCGCCGTGCCATCGGCCCGTCCGCGGAAGGGCGCTCTCAAGATCGACGCGCCGTCCGATGAGATCGGCGAACTGGTGCTGCGGCACGCCCCGGCCTTCTCCGCGTGGACGATTGCCGGCAAGGTCGGCCGCGTGATGTTCCTCGACCGCAAAGCCTGGGAACGTTTTTGGCTGCAAGCGCAACGGGCGGCGCGCACCGAAGACAACCGGCTGCGCGTCGAGCTTGAAGTCCGTTCCCGCCGCCGCGAGCGTGGCGCTGAACTGCGCTTCATTTTTTACGACGAGCAGGGCAATCTGGTTGACGTAACGCCCGTGCTTCCTTACCGCTTTCTACCGCACTACACCAAGCGGGTGACAATCACCTCAGGCAAGCCCGGCGCGACGCGGTATGTCTGCCTGTTCGCATACGACTGAGTCGCGCGGACGATGTCAGCCGCTACCCGCGGTCAGCAGCCGCTGCCAGAGCTCGCAGAAGAGTCGCCCCGCCCGGTGGTCGAAGTCCACGAAAATGACGATCGTCGCGATTTGAAAGTGCATCGTCGTGAGCCAGCAGAACAGCGTCCGCCAACCCCCGGTCGGCCGGCCCCGCCAACCCAGCCATTCGCGCGCCTGGTCCCACCACCGCTGGACCGTCAATGCCAGCGTCTGTGACGCGCCCCAGGCGACAAACGACCAGCTCGCCCCGTGCCAGACCGCGCAGAACCCGAAGACGGCGGCGTAATGCAGCGGCACGAACCCGCGACTGCCGCCGAGCGGAATATAGATGTACTCGCGCAGCCAGCGGCCGAGCGTGACATGCCAGCGCCGCCAAAACTCGCGCACACTCGTGGCCCGCGGCAACCAGTCGAAATTGTTATCGACGGGAATCCCGATCCACAGCGCCAGGGCGGCGGCCAGCTCATTGTAGGTCCACAGCAGTAAGTAGATCCCAATCGGGACCAGGTAAAAAACCCGCACCAACTCCCCGGTCGAGTAATGCTGCGGCGTCGAAAAGAAGTCCGGCGCGCCGGCCTGCACCAGCGGGACGTTCCGCGAGACAACCGCCAGCCCAGCCACGCCCAGCGCGAACAGGCCGAACCTTTGTCCGACCTCCTTCCAGGGCACGGGCGACGACGGCTTCCAGGCGTCCAGGCGCTCCAGGAACTCGCGACGCAGCAGCACCGGCCCCAGCCGCATGCACGGTGGATACAGCAGCCAGCAAGTCGTGTCGGCCGGCCGCAACGGATCGCGCGGGTTTCTCGCCAGATCGACACCCCACGCAATG
>JBHHZX010000158.1:0-8787 GCA_046758265.1 Phycisphaerae bacterium | reverse complement strand
CCGCGTTTCACAAAAAACGCGACTATGATCGCTGGACCGAGAATCCCTTCTCGGTCCTCACACGGGTGCCGAGAAACAACCCTCGCCACAGCGTATAGCCGTACTACTTATGAAACGCGGTACTAGTTGCGGTCGCAACCGCGATCAAGCACCATCGGCAACTCGACCGTCGGCACGGCCGCCGGACAGATGACCCATGAAGACCGAACGACTCCTTCTGGCAGCCACCGTCGGCTTGGTGGTTCCCGCCGGGCTGTTTGTCAAGTTCGGCGTGAGCGGCCCGCTGCGCGAGTGGGCTTTCCGGTACGGCGCTGCGATGCTTTATGAAGTCTTCTGGATTCTGCTGCTTCGCCTGCTCTTTCGCCGCGTGGCGCCGGCGGCCACCGCCTTGGGGGTGTGCGTGGCAACCTGCATCCTGGAGACGCTCCAGCTCTGGAAACCGCCGTGGCTTCAAGCGATCCGCCGCACGTTCGCGGGCGGGATCCTGCTGGGCACCACATTCGACGCGGTGGACTTTCTCTACTACGTGCTGGGGTCGCTACTGGGTTACCTGATCCTACGCGGGATCGTGAGCTGGTCGAGCCGATTTCGAAACGGTTCGGCCCGCGGTGGTGAGCCGTCGTGACGGGTGTGTAGCAGGTGAACGCGGATACGGACCGGCGATCCAAACATATAGCCTGGCCTATCAGCCGACACGAACTGCACCCGCGCCCAAGCGTAGAACAAAGTACAGGCTAAGCCGGGGATCGCCGTGCCGACGGCCCGTGCGCAAACTCGGCGGCACCCAGTCTAATATGTATGGCGTTCGGGAGGCGTCGCATGCAGCCCACCATTACACTTCGCTACGCCCGCCAGCGGAAACACTGGACACGGCGTCGAAAGATCACGTTCGCCCTGCTGGTCGTGTCTGCAATCGGCGGCGGTTCGCTCGGCTATTTTGCCTATTACACCGTCCGCCCGCGGGTGCAGTTCCTCAACAATCATCCCTGGCTCAAGCCCGTCGATTGGTCAGCAGTACTATCTTCGCCTGCGCTCTGCAAACTCGCCTGGAAGTTCTCATCTCATCGAGCCGCGATAGGGCTGTTCATCGTTGATCCCGACGGCGTGGGTGGCGTCTCTCTCTTCGGAACCGACCCGAATAGCGTGGAACTCGATCTTCTTTTCCCGCTCACGCACGCCAAGGGAAAGCTCAAGCTCCGCTTCGCGATACGAAACAAGGGACGGAACGCATTGCTCGTCCCGGTGTTCGGCCAACCGTGGAGTCACTTCCACGAACCAGCGGCGAAGCGGCCAACCGACTCCCCCGAGATAGTATTCTGGGAACTTGGCCCGTCACGCTGGCTGACACCACAGCAGGCTCTCCAGTCTCGGCTAGGATGGGCCGATCTCTACGACATGGCGTTCTCGCCACCACGCCGGCAACGAGGGTTGCCCGATCGAGTGCGCGTCCAGCTGCGGAGCCTGTCAGTCGATTGCTCTGCGGCCAGGGGTCCATTCTCAAGGGGTGTCCGCGTTCTCAAGCCGGGTGAGATGAAAACCGTGGAGCTTTCGGTCCCGGCACCCCAGCGTCCGGTTATGACGTCGATTAATGTTCATGGAACCCCCACAGTCAGCAGCCCGTGGACGTACTGGTTCCAGATTCACGTCGGCGCCCCCTTGCTCGGTGGCTACACCAGTTGGGAAGAAGTCCCTCGCTCGGCGGTACGCAAGGAGCGGCTCTTCCAAGAACGTCCCCCCCTTCCGGCTCGATTCAAGGGCCGGACGCTGCCTCCCATGCTCTTCCCGGACGAACGCCGTCCGAAGCTCTGGGAAATGGAGTGTCTGTCGTGAACCGAGGTGGCACGACGCAGCCAGTCGACGACTCGCCCACCGCAGTCGCGCGCGAACGGCTTGGGCCCCCACTTGCAGCAATCTCGTCTTTGTTGCTCGGCTTGTCGCTTACGGCATGCGACAATTCCGCGCGAGACCAACGACAGAGCGAGCAGAGCCGGACCGCCACGCTCACACGCGACGAACGGAGACCGGGGATGACGATCGAATCCCTCTGGACCGAGGTCAGCGGAAGTCAGGTTCATTATCTTGCCGCGGGGCCGGAGGACGGGCGGCCGATGGTGTTGCTGCACGGGGCGAGCTTTCAGGCGAAAACATGGCAGGACATCGGCACGTTAGAGGCACTCGCCGAGGCCGGCTACCACGCCTACGCGATCGATCTACCGGGGTTCGGCGAGTCGCCGAGCGCCGCTGTGGACGCAGACCGCTGGCTCGGCGAGCTGCTCGACCAGCTTAAACTCGAGCGACCGGTGCTTGTTTCTCCATCGATGAGCGGCCGGTTCTCGCTGCCGCTGGTGACGAGCGACCCGGAGCGCGTGGCGGGCTTCGTGGCCGTCGCGCCGGTCGCGCTTACGCAGTACCAGGATCGACTGGGTGACATCACCGTTCCGGTGCTGGCGATCTGGGGTGAAACCGACCGCATCGTGCCGCACGCGCAGCAGGACCTGCTCGTGCGGTCGGCCCCCAACACCCGCAAGGTTACTATCGCCGGCGCTGGCCACGCGCCGTACATGCAGGACGCGGCGGCATTCCATGCGGAGCTCTTGAAGTTTTTGAATGAGTTGAAGCCGACCGGCGACTGAGGTGGGCCGAGAAGGGACTCACGGCCCGGCGGGGCGGAGCGGGGTCATTGACCGGGAAGCTATCAGCCGTCAGCTGTCAGCCCTCACCTTAAAGTGACGGGACCGAGAAAGGATTCTCGGTCCAGCGTCGATTCTCGGTGCAGCGTCAGGAGTCGCCGGAACAGGATGATTAAGCGAACGGCCCGAGAGAGGATTCGCCGCCCAGCCATCCCAGCCTCGGTGGCCATCAGCGATTAGCTATTAGCAATTCGCTATTCGCTATTCCTCCAGCGATAGGATCGGCCGCTCGCGCTTGATGCGGTATTTCTCGATCAGATCGCGCAGCTTGGTCTGGCGCGGGTCGATCTCCAGGCTGCGGTGCCACGACTCGATCGCTTCCTCGCGATAGGCGACCTGCTGGGGGTCCTTGAGATATTGGGTCATGCGGACCACACCGTAGCCGGCGTGCGCCCGACTGTTCTTGTCGTTCAGCTTGATGGCGGTCTGGTAGCTGGCCGCCGCCTCGTCGTAGCGCTGTTCGCGCCAATGGCAATAGCCGAGCCGCTCGTGCGCCACTGACACGTTTGGCGCCATCCTTAGCGCCGTTTCCAGCGTGCGTTGCGCCGTCGGAAAGCGCTCCTGGTTGAGGTAAACGGTCGCCAGGTTGACCAGCACGATGGGCTGGTTGGTGTTGCACTCGAGCGAACGTTTGTACGCCCGGATGGCTTCGTAACCGGCCCCGCGTACATCATACGCCGCACCCAGATTGCTCCAGGCGTACGCGTTGCGCCGCTCGAGCTTGAGCGCCTGTTCGTAGTGCTCGATCGCCCGTTCGAGATCGCCGCTCTGGTGGTACGCGGTAGCCAGTCGGAAGCGCGGCTCGAAGCTTCGGGGCTTCAGCTTGCAGGCCAGCGCGTAGGCCCGGACCGCCTTGGTCAGCTCGTCCAGCAGTCGGTACACCTCGCCCAGGTCGAACATCGCCACGAAGTCGAGCGGATCGAGC
This sequence comes from Phycisphaerae bacterium, assembly GCA_046758265.1. Taxonomy (GTDB): domain Bacteria; phylum Planctomycetota; class Phycisphaerae; order UBA1845; family Fen-1342; genus JALSRY01. The sequence continues at coordinate 5,172 of JBHHZX010000158.1, read as the reverse complement.
TGCACGGCGCTCTCGAGCGCTTCGGCCGCCTGTTCGAGCCGACCGGCCTTCTTGAACGCCTGCCCGAGCTTGCGGTGCCCCTCGGCGAACTGCGGATCGAGCTTGACCGCCGCCTGGAACTCGGCCAGCGCGACATCGAGATTGTCTTCGGCCAAGGCGGCGTCACCTTTCTCCAAACGCAGGCGGGCGTACTCTCGCTGGAGCGTGCACGCAGCACAACACAGCGGGAAGCACAGGAACAACCACGCACAAAGACGACGACGCTGAAGACCTTTCACTACGTTACCACCTGTTTCTGGTGTGGACGACGCGCGGGCGGCGTCGCCGGCAGACCGCACCCTGAGAATCACCTTCTAATCTTATCGGATACGGCCCGTCAACGGGTTGAAGCTCACCCGCGGCAGAGGCCGGGAAATGTACCGATTATCGGAAACCTGGCGCACCGCATTCGTTGACACTCGATCGCGGTTCCAGACCGCCATGTGCGGTTCTCGGACGCCGCCAGTCCGAGCCCGAAGCGCAAGCGAGGGTTTCGCACGAACAATGCGCACACCGCTCCCCTCGCTCGCGCTTCGGGCTCTGTTTCGCGACCCGCGATCGTGGATCACGGTTTAGGGTGTGTTCGGCCGCCTCGTGGTCGCAGATGATGCCCCCGACCAACGCGCGAGGTAACTGCGGGCCAGGGAGCGCACCAACTCGTCCTCATCCTCGGCAGCCATACGTCGCGCGGTCTCGGCGAACGCTTTGCCCTGCCGCGCCAATAGTCGAACGGCCATCATACGCACCAACCAGTGCGGATGTTCCAGACACTGTTGCGCCGCATCGAAGAGCGCCCGATCGAGCCCGGCCGCCTGCAACGCATCGAGTGCCCGAACCCGTATCTCCCACGATTCGCTGCCCAATGCGTTGAGCAATGCCCCGTGGACGCGCTCGGCGGGAATCGCCTGTGGCCTGTACGCCAGCGGCTTGAGGCGCGCCCGTTGCCGCTCGCCGAGCAACTGCGCCATGACCTCCAGCGCCCGGAACCGCGCGCGAGACGATTCGCCCTTGAGCGCGCTGAAGCGTGCGTGCCAGGCCTCGGGATCGGTGTTGGCCGGCAGCCGAACGAACAATGTCGCTCTCAACTCCTGTCCGGTAGCGCTGGCCTGCCACTGGCCATCCGGCGTCTGCTGCGGATCGAGGATCGCGGTCATGGAGATGGTCTGCAACTGCTGGGGCGTTCGACGAGACAGTTTTCGCAGCGGACCGATGTCGATCGTTCGCCGGACGCGGAGAGTCTCTCCGGGTTGAATTACACGCGCGTGGTCCAGACTGACGGTCAAGAGGTTTGGATAGTCGCGTATTCGGTCGCCCTCGATGTGAAACGAGAGCAGGAAGACGGGGTTTAGCATCCAATCGGGTCCGAGCGTGATCGGAAAGTGCCCGCGGTTAGTCAGCGAGAAGACAGCCCACCATGGCTCGCCGGGAGCCAGGCTCGGGTCGTCGAGCTTGATTTCGGCCTTGAGGAAGCGCGGCGGGTCCTGGTGGAATTCGAGCACCTCTCGATCGAATTCGGCCAGGAGCCTGACCACTTCCGGAAACCGCTGGTCTGCCGGTTGCGAGGCCGCCATGGGCACCTTGAGTTCGTCGAGCAGTTGGCGAGCGCGCCCGACGGGGGGCACGTACGCCAACTCGCCGACCAGCCGGGCCGGTGCATTTTCATCGCCCGCGTCGCGCAGCAGCGTTGCCAGACGATAGGCGGCGTAGGGATCGGTCCGGGCGATCGGCGTGAGCGTTTGCCTCGCTTCCTCCGCTCGCCCGTTGAGGGCCTGCGACCACCCGAGCACGCGCGTGGCGAAGACGTCGCCGGGGGCGCGGCGGGCCGCGTCGGCCGCGAGCATCAACGCCCGCTGCGGCTGCTCATCTATCACGCAATAGAACCACGCCGCCTGTGATACCACGCCGACCGGCCAGTCGGTGGGATCCTTGACGGCGGCGAACGGTTGGGCCAGCTCGGCCTTGTAGCGCTCGATGATCGCGGGCGGGACCCGGCCATCCAGCAACCAGTACAAGTAAAACCGCGCCTCGTAGGTGCCCTGCTCGCTCTGCTCAGCCTGCGCGGCTTGCTGGGCGTAGCGCACGGCGTCCGCAATCTGCTTCCGCGCCAGGGCGTTGCGCGAAAGCTGGAGCAGCTTTTCCGACGGCAGCGGCGAGGCGGGGCCGGCGGCCGCGTGCACGCTCAACGCGTGCTCGTAGAAGGAGAACGCGTCGTCGCCAAATCCGTACTCGTCCAGCAGCAAGCCCGCCTCCCAGGCCAGCTCCACCTGCACCGGGTTGGCCCGCAATGCCCGCAGCACCGCCCCCAACCGCTCCGCGAGCGGTGCCTCGGGCGTAACCAACTTCAGGCCGAGCAGGAGCGCATCGGGACAGGCCGGCCAGAGCCGCAACGCCTCGTCCAAGTAACCGCGGGCCCGCTGCCGATCCACCTGCTGCAACGCGAGTCGCGCCAAGTGCGTGTGCACCAGCGCGAGGTTCTCGGGCGACTCGGATCGGCCGAGCAATTCCACAAGCCACGCCTGGCGCTGCTCAAGCGTCTGCACGTCAGGCGGCCCGGCCTCCAGCCAGTTTGCCAAGGCGGTCATGTTCGTCGGAGCGGCCGCCACGAGCTGGGCCAGCATTTCCGCCGCTTCTTCGGCCTGCGCCCCCCGCGCCGCCAGTTCGTACAGCCACACCAGCGCCTGGGAGCGGCGTGGCTCGAGGCGCACAGCGGCGCGCAGCAACGTCTTGATGTGCAACACGTCGGCGGGCGTTTGCTTACCGCGCCGCCGCAGTCCGTAGTCGCGCGCCAAGTCCACCAGGAGGTCAGGTGTTGAAAGCGCCGGGTTGCGACCGGCAGCGCGGGATGGCGACGAGCCGCCGAAAAAGCCGGATGCGCAAGCCAGACCGACCAGCAGAGCGACGCGGTGCTTCAGTCTTGCGTTCACTAGTCGAGTCTTCTCCGCTTCTCACGGGCCCGCGAGCCAACTCGTCACACCGCGGGCTCGATCGTGGCCGACATGGATCCCTGTGACCGTTCGAGTCGCCAATCCCTGCCGTAGGCGTGAATCTGGTCCCGCTTCAGCTCGGCCCGCTCCCGGGACGTGGTATCCACGATCACCCGCCCGGTCGTGTCCACCTCGCACGCCATCCGGAAAGCGGTCTCGAGATCGTGGCCGAAGATCTTGCCGAGCAACTCAATCACGTAATCGTACGTGTGGTCGTCGTCATCGAGCAAGATGACATGCCACCACGGAGCGGGGGTCGGCCGCGTCTCGGCCGGCAACAACGTCGTCGATTCCTGCTGCTCGGTCATAGCGGTCTGACCGATTATCTCATAGTTGGGCGCAGCGCGAAAGGTCGTGCCGTCGCTGGACGGCGCGTGTCGTTCGCTGCGGCGAGACCAGGCTGGCGCGCACGACTTGTGGTTTCGGCACCTGTCGTCGCGAGACCGGATCTGCTAAGATTATTGGGCCAAGGCGGCTCGCGCGCCGCCAGCGCGGGGTCTTTACAGGAGTAGCCGATGGCCCGGGGCAAGCCCTCGAAGAGCGACCCTGACAGCCCGTTCAGCCCCATCGAAGAGATCCTCGACGAGCTGCGCCGGGGCAACCTGATCGTCCTCGTCGACGACGAGGACCGCGAGAACGAAGGCGATCTGGTCTGTCCCGCCGAGCTGATTACGCCGGAGAAGGTCAACTTCATGCTGAAGCACGGGCGGGGGACGCTCTGCGTGCCCCTGACGCACTCCCGCTGCAAGCAGCTCCAACTGCAACCCCAAACTGCCGTCAATACCACCCGCTTCGCCACCGCCTTCACGGTTACCATCGACGCCGCCCCGCACCTGGGCGTTACGACCGGCGTGTCGGCCAAGGACCGCGCGACCACGATCCGGCACACGGTGGCTGAAGAGGCGGTCCCCGAAGACTTCATCCGCCCCGGGCACCTCAACCCGCTGATCGCCCGCGAGGGCGGGGTGCTGGTGCGGGTTGGCCAGACCGAGGGCTCGGTTGACCTCTGCCGGTTGGCCGGACTGATGCCGGCCGCGGCCATCATCGAGGTCCTCAACGAGGACGGCAGCATGGCCCGTGTGCCGGAGCTCGCCAAGTTCTGTCGCCGGCACGGTCTCAAGATGTGCACGATCGCGCGCCTGATCGAATACCGCATGAAGCGCGAGCGGCTGGTGGAGCGCGTCGAGTCCATCCCGCTCAGGAACGCCTGGGGCGACTGGCGCATGATCGCCTACCGCTCCCACGCCGACCGCGGCACGCATGTGGCGTTGTGCATGGGCGGCGTGGGGGAGCTCGACGAGACCGGGAACCCGCGGCGGTTCCACGAACCCGTCACCGTGCGGGTGCACTCCGAGTGCCTGACGGGCGAGGTCTTCGGGTCGATGCGCTGCGACTGCGGAGAGCAGATCCAGGCCGCTATGGCCATGATCGCTGGAGAGGGCCGCGGGGCCCTGGTGTACCTGCGACAGGAGGGCCGCGGGATCGGCCTGGAGAACAAGCTCAAAGCCTACAAGCTCCAGGACGAAGGGCTCGACACGGTCGAAGCGAACGCGGCCCTGGGGCTGCCGGCCGATCGTCGCGACTATGGCACCGGCGCCCAGATCCTGCGCGATATCGGCCTCTCAAAGATCCGCATCCTTACCAACAACCCCAAGAAGACGCGCCGACTGGAAGTCTACGGCCTGAAGATCGTCGAACAAATCCCGCTTGAGCTGCCGCCGAATGAAAGCAATCGGCGCTATCTGGAAACCAAGAAGCACAAGCTGGGGCACAATCTGCGACACGTGTAGCTGCCGCGCGTCGGTCGTTCCGCACAGCACAAAACGCCACGGGAGCGGCTGTGCCCGCGACGTTCTTGCGATCCGACCTGTGGGGTGGCACGGTGACGCGCAGCTTGCCCGCGCCTTATGTTGTTCTCGCTGGACCGAGATTCCCTTCTCGGTCCCCCACGGCTGAACCGAAGGTCGTTTCTCGGCCCTGTTCTTCGATCCCAGCGGAATGCTACGAGCAGGTCGTCCCATAGACCGCCAGCAGCGCGGCGAGGTCAGCGAGATCGACGTCGCCGTCGCCGTCGAGGTCGCCGTCTTCATAGGTCGCGCCGCTGGTCGTGCCATAATGGGCCAGCAATTGCGCCAGATCGGACAAGTCG
>JBHHZX010000157.1:0-8790 GCA_046758265.1 Phycisphaerae bacterium | reverse complement strand
GGAATCTTGAACCGCTCGGCTCGACCTCCGCTTCATAGTTTCACCCGTTTTGAGACAGCCTCTTACAGCGCCGGGCCGCTTGCCGCCGGCTCCGGTGAACCGCCGTTGATCACGTCAATCACCGGCCGAAGGATGCCGCGCACGCAGGCGGCATAATCGAGCCACTCACGGGCATCGGCTTCGAGCCGGCGGCGTCCTTTGTCGGTCAACGCGTACCACTTTCGATCGCGACCACCGGAATCATCCCACCAGGAGCGTACACAGCCGTCGCGTTCGAGTTTATGCAGAATCGGGTAGAGCGTGCCGGCTTTCAGGTCGACACGGCCGGCACTTTGGGCGCGGAGCGAGCGAAGGATGCGGTAACCGTATTGGGTGTTCGCACTCAGGTCTGATAAAACCATCAATTCCAGGCTTCCGCGTAGCAGATCCCGTGCAAACGCCACTGTACGGCCCTCTAGCTGGGGCAGTCTATCGCTCAACTAAGTATAGCTCATCTATAGCCAGGAGGCAAACCGTAGAGGCGGGTTTTCTGGGTGAGCGTCACGATTGCGGGTTACTCCACGATCGCAAGAGCAGCGCGGTCGGTACGCAACCTTCCAGCTCAACCGCGACGGGCAGCGCGGAGGGCACGGATGCTGTCTGCGCTAGTTAACGCCGATCGACAAGCGGTGAGCCACATTCTGCCTGCGCAAATGGCGTAGCTGTGCCAGAAGTATGGTTAGACTCTGTGAAGAGGCCCCTCCGTTTGGCGCCGCCGGACACATCGACCGTGGCGCGGCCGGCGCGTTAGAGTACGAGGGGTTAAGCGTGTCGGGCGTTGTCCGAGACGCTCCCCCCTCTGACCGAAGAGGTGCGTCGTCATGGTACGTATCGCGGTAGCGCAAACCCCGGGGAGCCGGCTCGATGAGTGGCCGAAAGTCCACGAGCTCATCGAAGAGCTGATCCAACGGGCAACCGATAGCAACGCGGATCTCGTCCTGTTTCCGGAGTGCGTCTGGCCGGCGTACTTCATCGGATCGGTTGATGACTACTTTCAAGCCCGTGACGCGGGCATGCCCAGCGACCGGTGGTTCCTCACGCAGCTCACGACCTGGACGCGGGCACACCGCATCGCCATTTGCGCCGGCTTCATCGCGGAACAAGAGCGGCGCTTGTTCAACGCCGCTTGCCTGATCAGTGAGGCCGGGCAAGTGCTTGGCACCTACCACAAATGCTTCCTGTGGGACTTCGATCACGCCTTTTTCGAGCCGGGGCGCTCAATCGCGCCGGTGAGCACGGCCTGGGGACCGGTGGGCCTGATGATCTGTGCTGACGCGCGGCTGCCGGAGATCGCCGCCACGCTGGCCGCCCGCGGCGCCCGGCTGATCCTCCACCCCACCGCGTGGGTGAACTGCGGCACACCCGAAAGGCTTTGGAATCCGCAACCGGAGCTGCTCGTTCCGGAACGGGCACGCGAGTTCGGTCTGCCGATCGCGTCCGCCAGCAAATGGGGTGTCGAAGGCGAGACCACCTTCGTCGGCTCCAGCCTCATCTGCGACGCCGCCGGCACGGACGTAGCGCACTGCGGCACCAGCGAAACGAATCTGATCATCGCCGACGTCACCTTGCGAGCCCCCCAGCGGCCGAAGCTGACGGCCAGCCAGCGTGCGCGGCTGCTGGGGTCTCAACCAGCAGAGCCGCCGACGGCGAACGTGCCCTCATTGCGCGTCGTGCTACTGAAACAGCACGCCGCGGCTCGTGTGGCGCTTAACACTCTGGGGAAAGCTGACCCATCCGACGGCGCCGCGCCGACCCTTCTTCTGGCACACCCGCCGACCTCAGACTCTCCCCCTGACAGTGTCGATCGGCGCGACAATTGGCTGTTCCTAACGGGCCCTGTCGATGGCATCCAAGCCTTGGACGCTGCGCGGGTCGCCGCGGTGCGTGACCGAGATGCAACCGGTTTCGCACCGCTACGAGCCCTGGCTCTTGACGGGGTGCACCTGGTCGTCGTGTTCGGCGATGCCGTGTCAGCCCGCACGCTGCGAAGCCGCGCCGCCGAGAATCGTGTCTTTCTGGTTCACGTGACAGCATCCGGGATCAGCGGGTACGACCCGTGCGGCGATCAGGTGCGGCTCTCAGAACCTTGCGACGGAACCCTAACCGGAACATCGGCTGAGGTAGTCGGGTTAGCGCTCGACATTGCCCGGGCTGCCGACAAAGAATTCGCGCCGCGCACCAACCCGTTTGCGCAACGAAGGCCGGAGCTCTACGAGTTCTAATAGAGAACCCGGAGAAGCCACCGTTACCCGGATACTCGGAATAAGCCCCGGAGCGTCCCGCGAATGGAAGCGACGAAGGGACATCAGGAGCCCCTCCCAGCCAACGCCGCCCTGCCAGGCCCTAAGTCGCTCGTAATAGCGGGTCTTCTCTGCTTGTTGCTGTTCCTGAATGGGCTGAATGACGCGGTCCAGAATTCCGCCGTCGCCGATGAGGTCGGGGGCCACATGGCCTCCGGCTATCTGTACTGGTTGTCGGGAAAGTACAGCGGCGGTATCGCCAACTTCCCACTCGCCCATCTGCTGATTGCACTGCCGGTGGTAGTGCTCGGCTACTCATACGAACTGTTTTCCGAACAGCACCTCGTCCTCTTCCGCCTGCCGGTATTACTGATGGGCCTGTTGCTGGGGATTGTTCTCTACCGGTTTACTATGGAGCTCTTCGGCCGGAAGGCGGCACTGGCGGCCCTGTTTCTGTTCAGCCTCTCCCCCAACATCCTGACGCACGCTTCGCTTGCCACACTGGACCTGCCGATTGCGTTCTTCGTTTTCCTGACCATATATGCGCTGTGGCGTTACGTACGGCGGCCCCACTGGGCGCGCATGCTCGCGCTCAGCCTGGCACTCGCCTGCGCTCTGACCACGAAGGTACAGGCCATCTTGTTAATACCCATCGTTCTCTTTGTCCTGGCCGTGTCTTTTGGGCATCGGCCATTGCACCGGACGGGCCCGGCGATTTTTCTGTGGTCGTGGATATTCCTGCCTCTTGTTCCGTGGGTTTTCATCAACTCTGTCTATCTCAATATCCCGCCGCACTCCGGCCATCTGTTGCCAATCCTTTTCGTGGAAGCACTCCAGAGGAAACTGTTACACGCCGGGGGAACTGTCAGTCACCTTCAGGTCGCCTACCTTATGGGCCAGCATTCCTCTGACGGGTGGTGGTACTACTTCCCTTTCGCGATTCTGGTCAAAACTCCCCTGCCGACGCTTGCCCTTCTGGGGTTGGGTATTGTCCGAAAACAAACGCGGGAAAGTCTACTGTTCGTCCTGCTTCCCGTGGTGGTGTTCCTCGGCGTAGCCATGGCGGCGAGCCTCAATATCGGCCTGCGACACGTGCTGACAATCTATCCGTTCCTCTTCATGCTTGCCGGCAAGGGTGCGGAGAGCTTGTGGAGGCGCTCCTGGCGCGGCGGCGCGCTAATCGTTCTCGGGGCGGGATACCTAGGGCAGGCCGCCATGATTGCCCCGCACCATCTGTCCTATTTCAACCTGCTCGCTGGCGGGCCGCGCAACGGGCACAAGCTCCTGATCGGCTCCAATTACGACGCGGGACAAAACGACCACTTCCTGCGCCGCTATATCGAAGAGCGAGGCATCGCCTACAAGATCAACCCCGATCCGTTTCGCCCCACAACCGGCCATATCCTGGTGAAGGCCAACGCCTTCTACGGCAGCTATGGCGGCGGTGGCCCGGCAGCGTACGCCTGGCTCAAGCGATTCGAGCCCGTCAGCCAAATCGCCTACACCTGGTTTGAATACGACATTCCCGAGGATGCCCACCTGGACGGTGAGGAGGCCGGGGAACACATCCGCCCTATCGGCCGTAAGCACCCGTTCCGCCCCTGGAATGAGAATGACGTTGACGACCGGCAGTTCGACGCGGCACTGGCGCAAATCGAGCGTTACCTGCACGGCTTGCGGAACCGCTTCGACGGGATCACGGACCCACGATTCCGCTTGGCACTTGCCGAGGCGTTTGTTGCGACGGCGGCCTATGAAAGCGCCCTGAACGAAGCGAGGTTGTTGCTTGAACGGGACCCCGGCTTCGGGCCGGCAGTCGGCCTGGGAGGAGAGCTGATGGTCTGCTGGAAGGTGGGCGTTTTGAAGTTCGAAGGCGACCAGTACCTGACCGGCTTTCGCGCCGAGCATATCAAGGACGACGTGCCTCCTCCGGACGTAGCAAGCCTCGCGCACTACAGCAGCGTTGCCGGGATCAGCGCGCAAATCTCGCAGTTGCACCACAAGCTTGGGACCGTTCTTGAAGAGCAGGGCAGGACGGCCGAGGCCACCGAGCAATACCGGAGGGCTGTGCGGATCGCCTCGCCCACACGCGGGTCCATGGGCGCATCACCACGGCCCTCATGAGGCGGCGCGCTGCGGTCTCTCCTCCCACGGACTACTCCGTGTCGCGATATGGCTGCTTCTTCTCGTACAGCGCCAGCCGCCGCCGATACTCTGCGGCGGCTTCCTCGTCCCTTGCCTCTTCCGCCAACCGGACGGCCTCGCGGGCCGTCTTGACCGCGTCATCGAAACGTGCTGCTTCGGCGTAGGCCGCGGCGAGGGTATCGAGGAACTCGTGCTGGCGACGTTGCGTATTTGCGCAAGCGTTCTCCGCGAAGCGCACGGCTTCCTCACCGTTACGCTGGCTTTCGTCCGGCGACGTCGCCAGAATCCAGGCCAGACCGTTGGCCAAGCCAGCAGAGTAGGGCGCCTGCTTCAGCCCGTCGCGCATGTAGCGTTCTGCGGTAGCGAAGTCACGCTCGTGCATGGCCGTTTCGGCCAGCGCCAGATACGCCTCGAGGGAGTGGGGGGTCGTTTCAATAATCCGTTCCCAGTGTCTCTTGGCACCCGCCAAGTCGCCCCCGCGCTGCGCCAACCGGCCGAGGAAATAGCGGGCGCGGGCGCGGTCCGGCGACATGTCCAAGCAGGCCTGGAACTGTTCGCGCGCCTCCCCATCCTTTTTCAGGTTGAACAAGGCGATCCCGAGTTGGAGGCGAATAAGCGGGTTGGTGGGGTGGCGCGCCGGGGCCTCCCACAGGAGCGTCTCCGCTTCCTCCGCCCGCTCCAATTTCATCAGCAAGTCGCAGTAGCGTTCCAACGTGTACCCATCCTCAGGATTTCGCTCGAGCACGACACGAAAACCGGCCTCCGCCTCCGCGTACCGCCCGAGCCGGGCCTGCACGTCGGCCAGCCGGGCCTGGACGTCCAACGCATCCGGTCGGGCTTCGAGCACCCGGCGGAAGTGCTCAGCGGCCTCTTCAAGTCGGCCCTGCATGACGCGCACCATGGCCGTCGTTCGGCGAGTGTCGATGCCTGTCCGATCCACCTCGCGCGCCTTCGCCAGGGCCTGTTCCGCCTGCTCGAAGACCCCGTTCTGGGCCAGAAGCAGCGCGTCGTAAAGCAAGATGTCGAGCAAGAGGCCGTTGCGCAGCAGGGCCTCGAAGAGCTGATCGTCGATCACCGGCGTCTTGCCCCGCACTGCCGCCGCGCGGTGCCGCCTGGCTTCTTCCTCGCGTTTCAGGTTCGTCAGCACACGGGCCATCGCCGCATGCGCCTCTCTGTACGTGGGGTTGATCTGCAGCGCTGTTTCGATCTGACGGAGCGCCGCCGTCATGTCGCCCCCGGCTGCTTCACACAGTCCAAGCCCGAGGATGGCGGTGGGATCTTTCGGATTCAGCTCCCGGGCACGCCGATACAGACGGGCGGCGCGCTGGCGGTCCGAGTCCACCAGCAGCCCGGCCAGCCTGACGTAGAACGGCCCGTAATTCGCGTTGAGCTCGATCGCCTGCTCATAAGCGCTGATTGCTTTTTGGCGCTCTCCCGTGCGTTCACAGGCCAACGCCAGGTAGTACCACCAGTGCAACGACCGCGGGGCAAGTTCCTTTGCCCGCGCGAAACACGCCGCGGCAGCCTCCGGAAAACCATGCACGTAATAAATCGCGCCCAAGGCACCGAGCTGGTCCGGGTCCCTGGGTGACCGCCGGACATTCTCGCGCGACCGACGGAGCTGGCGTCGCACACCTTCCGGCAAGCCGCTCACGTCCACCTCCGGCAGCGCGAACGAACCGCTTGCCGCGGCCCCTTCCGCGCGTTCGGTCGTGTCGCTCTGCGTCTCGCAAGCGCCGGCGAGGCACGCCAACGACGTCAATGCCAAGAGCGTCGCCAAGCGCCGCGTCGCAACGTTGCACAGGGTTTTCATGAGAGGGTGCTCCACCTGTCGGCCAATCACAGGCTGGCCGCGATTCGCCCGCCGTGCTGGTCGATTGCAGAAGAATATCGGGCGGGCGACGTACTGCACACTGATGGGGCCGCGAAAAGCGCGTCGCAGCCCCTCAAGCCATCCCGCCACGCTTGCGTACCACCCACTCCAACACGAGCGTACCGGTGACCAAACCCAGCAACAACCATGGTTGCCGGCCGACCAGATCGTATGCGGCCGGCCGCTCAAGACGCCGGCGGCGATCATTCTCGGCCAACCGCCGCACCACCTCGGGCAGCTCGTCAACCGGAGAGTAGCCGCCGCCGACCGCTTCGGTGCGGGCCGCCGCTTCACGCAACAGCGCCAGGTTTGCCGTCGGCTCCAACAGTTCCAGTTCGGTTGCGGCGACCGTGAAACCGGTTCGCGCGCTGAAGAGCGCGCGCTCACCATCGCCAAGTTCGTCAGGCGAGGTTGTCGTTGAGGATCGCCCCGTCGCGGTCCGCTCGACGACGAACACGAGCTCGTACACGCCGCTGGTAAGCCAGGCCTGTGTCCGGAGGTCTTGTGGAAGTTCGGCCCGCCACTCGTCTCCGGCACGCGTGAGCGGAATGGTCCAGGTCTGAGGGGCGGGAGCCGAGGCCGGCTGTGAGGCCACCGCGTCGCCCGGGTGCTCCGCCGCCGGGCCAGCGCGCGTGTCGTCGCCAACTCGCACAAGGCGAAGTTGGAGGCTCGCCTTCAACTCCGTGCGCCGGGCGCGGTCAGCCTGGTTCTCAACTCCGCTCAAACCGGCCCGAATCTGCAGTCGCTGCTGTCCGTCTGCCAACGCCGCGCGAACATAGCTGGACCGGTCGGTGACGACCCAGGCGACCGGTCGCCGATTGGCAAGCCAAGCTGCCATTTGCCGCCAGAGTTTCCCATGGGCCGCGAGGCCCTCGTCAGAGGACAGCGCCCAAGGCCACGTGCCGTCCCATCCGGCCGCAACGCTGCGTCCGCGCCCCACGTCCAGAGCAGCCAGCAGCGGCCGCCCGGACGAGTCCGTGGCGAGAATCGCCGCCAGCGGCTTCGGCTCGCCGAAGCGGGCCGCCCCGGCCAGCGGCGGCAACCTGTCCCATAGCACGGATGTCTGGTCGTTGCCGCCGACGATCGTGGTGCTCTGGCCTACGCCGAGGAGAACCGGGTGGCGACGGCCCATCTCAGTGGGTTGAAACTGCGGCCGGTAATCGTTCGGCGGTCGCGCCAGCCGGAAGCCGACCGGGCTGATGTCCTGTAGTTCCGACCGGGAGTAATAACCGTCGTGGTAGAAATCACGCCCGCCCACCATCAAGAGCCCGACACCCCACTGGCTCACCGCATCGGCCAGATCCGCCAGGGCGTCGAAACCCAGTTGCTTCCCCGGCACGTTACCGAGAATCACGACGTCGTAGTCGGACCACCGAACCGCAGCGGCTCTCGTATCCGCCTCTCGCCGGGCAGTTCCAGCGAGCAGTAGTCGTTGCGTCACCTCGAAGCGTGGATCGGCGGCGACGGCGCGCCTGGCGAAGGCCAGCTCGTTGCGCGGCTGTCCTTCGAGCATGAGCACGCGGATCCGGTCGTCGCCAACATCCACGATGATGGAAGTCTCGAAGGACTCGCCGCCGAGATCAGCGGGCAACGTCACCCGGGCGGTCAAGCGGTGCAGCCCGCCGCCCGGCGGCTGCACCTCGAATTCGGCGCTGACGCGCTGTGCCGGCTGTTCGATCCGCACGTGGCGCTCGTCGGCCTGCTGGTCGCCCCACAGCAGCGCCACCTGGACCACGTGGCCGGCGCAGCCGGTGACGTGCGCCGCCACGGGCACGCGCACGCGGTCGCGCGAACCGATCCGGCCCGGCACAACCAGAGGATCCAGCACCACCGCGGGGGTGAGCTCAGCCGCCGGTCCAACGCCGACTGCCAGCATCGCCGTACGCTGGGCTGCCAACTCCGTGGCCGCTTCGCGCACGACGCGCGGGTTTACCGCGTTCTCCGCGCCGTCGCTGATCAGCAAGACGGCAACCGGCGGCTCGCCTTTGACAGAGCGGCTTTGTCCGGCGTGACGGAGGGCGGCGGCGATGGCCGACACGGACGCCCGTGGCCGGACCAGCCAGTCCTCCAGCAGCTCCACGCCCTCGCCGACGCCGAATGTTCGCACCTCATACAGGGCGTCGAGACGCTCGATCCATGGTCGGGCGTCGCCGATCGCCTGCTTGACAAACGTCAAGCGGGACTGCCCCTCCGGGCTCCCGCGGTCGGTGATCGACATCGACTTTGACTGATCCAGCAGCACCGTCAGTAGCGGCTCTTCCCATTCCACGACCACCCAATCCCAATGCGGCCGCCCGATCATGAGCAATACGGCCAGCCACGCCATGGTGCGCGCCAGCATGCAGACCCCAGCGCGACCCAAGCTCAGTCGCGTCCGCCGCCGACGGTAGGATTCGACGCTCAGCACCACCGCCGCCGCAACGCCGAGTATCAGCAGCAGCACGTGCGCTCCTGACGTTCCGGCGACGGTCAGGAACGTTCCCACGCTGAGCG
>JBHHZX010000156.1:0-8844 GCA_046758265.1 Phycisphaerae bacterium | reverse complement strand
CTGACTGTGCGTGAAGTACGCGGCGAGTTCGCGCTGCCGTACCGGACCGACATTGATGAGCTGCTCGCAGACGAGCGGATCTGCCAGGCTCTCGATGAACGCGCCGGCGCGCCGGTGTTGGTCGGCCCGCACGGTGAACAGAACTGCGACGTCTGCCAGATGTTCGCCGTACTGCCGAAATACCTGCACGAGCCTCTCAAGGTTTTTGTGCGCGTAGTACTTCGTCAGACAGAACAGCACAAATTTGTCGCGCAAGCGTTCGAACACGGGCGGCACCCGGCTTGGGTCGCCCGCGCTGGTGAAGCGCGAAACGGCGTTCGGCATCAAGGCGATGTGTCCCGAGTACCCCAGGTAGCGTCGAAACCGCTCGGCTGCGGTTTTCGTCTGACAGAACACGAGTTGCGTTGCCGGCAGGGACTTCAGCAACCGTCGCCGGGCGAGGTAGTTTCGAAAGCGGGGGCCCGCCGCTTCGATCCTCGTGTGGTTGCGACCGTAAATGAATTGTGATTTGTGAAACAGGAAGGCCTGCTTTGCCTGCGGGTTCTTCAGCCCGAAATTCCCGAGCCCCCAGACGATTTCCGGTCTGAAATCGTGCACGAGTTTGGGCACGGTAAACCGCTCGTACAGCCATTGGCCGATCGATCCCCGCCGCCGCTGATAGTAATGGCACTCCGCGCGTGTCGGCCTCTCCAACGCCTCGTAGCCGACACCGGCGGGCATGATAAGAAGATAGTCATGCTCATTGGCGACACGGCGCAGCGCGTCGATGGTGTTCTGGCCAACCGACAGCCCGCCGGCCATCCGCAGATTGTGTGCCAACACCGCAATTCGCATGATCCCAGCGTTCCTAAGCGCCCCGCGCCTCGGCCAAGCTGCGCGCCCTCGCAATGCCGCGCAAAAGTCCGTCCACCATGCGCTCAAGCGTGTACTCGCGAAGTACCGTCTCACGCGCGGCCGTGCCCAGCTCGCCAGCCAGCTCCGGGTCGCACAGGAGCCGGTGCACGCTCTCAGTCAAAGCGTCGAGATCATCTTCGGTCACCGCAATCCCATTTACTCCCGATTCGAGCGCTTCGAATTCCGGCCCGTGGGTCTGCGGGTTGTCAAACGTCACGACCGGCAAACCGTAGCCAAACGCATGGTGGAGGCTCAAGCCCAAGCGGCGCGGGCAGGCGAAGAGACGCGCGCTCAGAAACAGCGGCGCCAGTTCATCCTCGTCGTACACGGCACCCCAAAAAGCGACGGAGTCCGTCAGGTCGTACTTGTGACAACAGCGTTCCATTGCACCGTGGGCCCGGCCCTCGCCAACAATGACCAGCAGCGCCTCCGGCACACGCCGCCGAATCTGGCGCCACGCCTGCAACAGGATTTCGGTGTCGTGCCGGTACACAAGCCGCGAGACATACAGCGCTACCACGCGACCTTCCAAGCCGCGCCGGCGTCGGAATGACTCAAGCTCGCCCGGGTTCTCCACCCAGCGCTGACGCGCCTCTTGAATCGGCCGCTGATCCAGCGCGTTGGGAGCGACGCATACGCGCTCCGCATCAAATCCGTTGACGATCAGTCCCTCGGCCGCAGAGCGACCGTATGTGAGCACAACGTCTACGGCGCGCGCAACACGCAGGCGTAACGTGCGCCGCCACGGGGTCTCCCGTTTGGAGTAGCCGTGCCCCCACGCCAGGGTGGCAACCCCGCGTCGGCGGGCGCGTTTCAGAGCCGGAAGTAGATGCAAGTAGCGCGCGTTCCAAGGGTAGACCAGCACATCGAAACGCGTCGGATCCACTTCGCGCCACAGGGCGGGCATCCACACGAACGGCCCGAGCCGGCGGTGGGTAACGACTCGTTCAGCAAACAGTCTGCCAGATTCGCCCCTGCAAAACCCCTCGCGCCGCCCGTAGCCTCCGTGGAACACCGTGAGCTGGCGGCAGTGTTGTGCCAGCAGTTTGAAGAATGGCTGCCGATAATGCGGTAGCTTCGGTTGGAAGACCGCAGCACGCAGATGCCGAACCAGGGTATCGGCCGATCGCTCTGGAGTTGCGTTTGTTTCCACAGCAAACATCGCAGGCTTTGGACAGACCTACTGAGTCTCTGCAGCGAATACGTGAGGCGAGCGCAGAGCTACCTCCGGGGTGGCGGACCGTACTGTCCGGTTAACGCCACCGGCCCAGCTTCTGGTTGTCGTGTCTGCTGTTGTTGCTGCCGGGTGAGGTGCTGCCAGAAGCTCACTTGCCAAGCCGCCTTGTCCCGCAACCGCAACTGGTAGAGGACGATGGTCGCGATCAGGAAGAAATAGGTCATGTAGCTGGCGGTGTATGAGCCCGTTTTGAATGAGAATATTAAGCCGTACAAGAACCCCATGTAGACGGGGACTCCCACACTTTTTGCCTCGGAGCCATCCCATTCGCGACGACTGAGCGACCAGCCGGCGCGCAACGCGTAGCCCACCAGCGTAAGCCATGCCGCCAAGCCCAAAACGCCCAGCTCATTGGCGATCTCAAACATGTGGTTGTGTGGCCAACCTTCGTAGTCGGGGTTCCCGGAAAACTGGTACGCCCAGTCACCCGTGCCGTTTCCGAACAGTGGCCTGCGCCAAAAGCCGGCGAGGGCAGTCTTGCTCAGATTAATGCGGATTTGAAAGCCCTTCTCGAAACTTTGCAGGGTGAAGCGGTGCAGCATGGTTGGATCGAGTATCCTGGCCGTGATCCCACCGACGACGCTGAGTCCGACGAGAGCGGCGACGGCCGCCCTGAAGTTGATTTCTCGCCGGTAGAACCACAGCACCGCCAGCACCAACGGCGGAATCGCGATCACCGGGCCGCGCGTCCCGCTCAACCAGATCGCCAGTGCGCAGACCGGTACAGCAGCAACCACCAGCGCTAAACGCCTTGCCGATGGGCGGCCGATAAACGCACTGATCAGCACGATGATGCCGAAAGAGCTGAGATCCGCCACGGCCAGCGGACTTCCCCCCGCCAGGCTGACGCGCGCCCCTTCCCACTCGCCGGTCCCCGTGCCGTAGAGCGGCATGGCCACGCTGGTGGCCACGCCGGCAATCAGGAGAATGCGCAACATCTTCCGGGCTTCCCATGGGCCGAGCAAGTACAACGGGATGGTGGCGACCGCCAGGGTGTTGAAGATGCTGAAAATCAGCGCTTTCTTGTAACCGTAGCCGATGCTATGACTGCCAGGCAGGCGTATCCACAAAAGCAGTATGATGAGTAGCCACGCCGCTGCGATGAGTCGAGGAATGGGCAGCGGCGCACCCCGTCTTCGGCGCACCCCGTAAAAAAGCGCTCCAACGATTACCAGGAGCACCACCGCCATGTCGTATGTGTAGCTCGTCAGCAGTCCCGGCACAGCCTTCTTCATAATTACTTTAACCGCCGGGATCGTGAACAGCAGGCCAAAACCCAACGACGGCCAAGCCATCACCAGTACCACACCCACCACGTAAGCTACCATCCCGAGGATCAAATAGTTGACTGGCAAATCGGGCATGTTGTCACCTTGCTATCCAGCTTGCACCCGCTCGAACGATGGACCGCTCATGTCTTGTCCCGGACCTACGCCCCGAACAGCTCGCCCAGCGGGTCATCTACCCGTGCGTGCCAAACGCTTTGGCTCGCGTCCCGAACGCCGCCTGCGCCAGGCGCTGCTGGCATGAATACACGCCTCAGGAGACTGGTTCGCATTCGCCGCGCGACTCAACCGGCGTACCGGGCCGGTGTAGGATGAACGCGAGCGCGTAAGTCAGAAACCAGGCCACGGCCATCACCGAAGATCCGATCAGCAGCGCGACTGCCGCCCCACGTTCCCCGCCCGTGGGCACCAGGACCAGCAGCGGGACCACACGCGCCACCACGCTGATCACGGCCAAAACCGGGATCAGCCGGGGGGACAGGAACTTCACGATGAATGGGCGGCACAGTGTCACCGCGTTTTGCAAGGCGGCCGCTCCGACAGCGAAGCCCCATAGCGGCGCTGCCCGTTCCAGCGCCCCGGGGTAGAGGATACCTAGTATCGTCTGGCCCAGCGGCGCGCCCATCGCAAAGAGCATCGCGACGAACAGCCAGACCCCCGCCGCGTAACGAAGGTGGAACGAGCGGCTGAACGCGTCGCGACTTCTTATCTTGCCCAACAGACTCAGTACCAGTCCGGAGATCAGGCTTCCGGGCATCGCGAAGATCGCGGATGTGCTCACCGCGGCGAAGAACGCCGTCACCGCTTGGGGCGGCCACCAGAACCCGAGCAGCGGACGATCCAGGTACCTGGAGGAAAGGAAGACGAACGCGCTCAGCGACAACGGCCACCAGACGACCACCGCGCTTTTCGCAAACCGCCCTGAGAATACGGGACGTTGGATATAGCCTTGCCGATGTCCGTAAAACAGCACGCCGAACGTCCCTGCACTGGCGAGAACATAGGCATAACCGGCGCCGACGGTACCGCCCGCAAGGGACAGTGGTATCGCCCCGAATAGCAGCAGTGTCTGGAGCCCGTGCACCAGCGCCGTCACATGGAAATTGCGACGGACGCGGTGAATTGCCAAGCACGTTTCGGTCAGGTTCTGGAATAGCAGGAAAACTCCGAAGCACGGCAGGAGCAGCCTGAACGTTTCCTGACCGTAGATCGAGGCGATGGCCGGCGCGCCTAGGGCAAGCACCAGCACGAACGGAAGAACGCCGAGCGCTGCCAGCACCAGCATCGTTCGCATCATCAGGTGCTGATCGCGTTCGCTCTGGTGAGCCGCGTCGCGCAGAATGTATCCCGCCAACCCATTGCTGGGCGCGTTGCCCACCATCTGCGCCAAGCCGAGCGCTAGTACGAACCCGCCGAATTTCGCGTCGCCTAGGAATGCCGCCAGGATGGGAAACAGCACCAGTCGCGTGACGCCAAGGGTCAGGAACTGATCGGCCGCGTACCAGGAGGCGTACTTGCCAAGCCGCCAGACCCGCGACATCCGAAACCCTTCGGAGTTCGGTTGCGTCTCTGCCATTGTCGGAAATCAGGGCCACGTGAAGCTCACGCCGGCCAAGTCAGCAGCCCGCGAGGATGCCCGCGATTCGCTCCGCCGCGCGGCCGTCCCATTTCTCAGGCACCGGCGGATCGGCCAGATTCTCACGGCGACGCTGGCGGTACGCGGCGATGATCCTGTCAGGGTCTGTGCCCACGACGACGTTGGTACCCTGGCTGACTGTCACGGGGCGTTCCGTGCGCTCGCGCACCGTTAGACACCACACCCCCAGGATAGTTGTCTCCTCTTGGATGCCGCCGGAGTCGGTCAGGACAACTGCCGCGTGCGCCATCAGCTTGAGGAAGTCGAGATACCCGAGGGGCTCGACGGTCCGCAGTTGCTTCATTTGCTCGAAGCGCTCGGCCAGGCCGAGGTCCCGAAGGTTCTTGACGGTGCGCGGATGCATCGGAAAGACAGTGGGCAGGTCCTGCTGGATGGCGTCGAGCGCATCGGCGATCCCGCCAAAAGTTATTGCGTCGTCCACATTGCTGGGGCGGTGCAGCGTCACAACGTTAAAGCGGCCCCTTTTCAGGCCCAACTCCTCAAGGATGGCCGAGCGCTCGGCGTGCTTGAGGTTGGCACGCAACGTGTCAATCATGACGTTGCCGACGAAGTGCACCTTTTCGTCCGGAATGCCCTCACGCCTGAGATTTACCAGCCCGCTCGGCTCGCTGACGAACAGCAGGTCGGAGATGGCGTCGGTCAGCAGACGGTTGAGTTCCTCGGGCATCGTGCGGTCGAAGCTTCGCAGTCCTGCTTCGACGTGAGCAAGATTGACGCCGAGCTTCTTCGCCACCAGCCCGCAGGCAATCGTGCTGTTGACGTCGCCGACGACGACGACCCAATCGGGCCGGTGCGCGAGCACCACCGGCTCAAAGCGTTTCATGATCTCGGCCGTCTGCGCGGCGTGACTGCCGGAGCCGACGCCGAGGTTAAGGTCGGGCTCGGGGATTTGCAGTTGTTTGAAAAACAGCTCCGACATGTGGCAGTCGTAGTGCTGACCGGTGTGGACGAGCAGCGGGCGTATTCGGCGATGGCAGCGATAGGCGCGCATCAGTGGGGCGATCTTCATGAAGTTCGGCCGTGCCCCGCAAACGTTGATGATCTGCGTCATCCCGCCAGACTCCGTCCTCGTCAGCCGCAGGTCCGCCTGACACAAGTACTTGAAAGTCCTAGACTTGCGGCTGATCGGGTCGCGCCACGTCCGCTAACAATATCGGTCACCGCCTCGGCGGGCTAGAGCCTGCGGCAAAAAAGGGCTTGGCTCCGCCTCTGTACTACGGATCGCTGCGAATTCGGGTTCGGGGCAATGAGTTTTGGCGGCGTCCGGGTCACCCGAACCGAACCCAGGCCCTGCCGGCGGCTGTCAAGATGCATAGGAAGGAGCGTCGATTTTTTCCAGCATGTCGCGGGCCACTTCCACCACGACCGACTGCGAGAGCATGCGCACGTTGAGCGCCAGACGCATTCGCGACATGCGCTTGCAGACGACCCCTTCGATGCCGTACAGCGGGCCAGCGATGACACGCGCCCACTGGCCGATCTCGATCCTCGGCTGCCAGTCGAAATCGGTCTGCGCTGAGAGCACGTGTTGAATTTGCCGCAATTCACCCACCAGTTGGAGCTGATTGACGACGGCCAGAGTGTTGGCGATGCGGTTGGTGGTGAGTGCTGACTGGCGTTGCGCGTCGTTGCCGTTGAAAAAGACGTAGCCGGGAAAAACCGGGACGATCGAACGCGATAAGCGACCGCTGGCCCTGGCGCGCGTGCTGCGCACGCACAACGGCAGGTAGTGGAGAATCCCGCGGGCCCGTAGGTCGAGCGCCAGGGCCTTCTCGTTGCGCGGGCGCGTGTGGGCAACCCACCAGCGACCTGGCAGATCGTCTGGGATCGCTGCGCGGGGCTCGGCTCGAAGCGTGGCCTGCCAAGTGTCCCAGCCTTTAATCGATCCGGGGTTTGACATAAGTGCGTCCGCGTGCCCCTGGGGGTGGTGGTGAGCTCGCCCGGCCCAAACGACCAGCACCCGGTTGGCCGCAGCGTTTACTGCCGCGAGCCTTCGTTGCCATCCTCCCCGGACACCCAGGGAGCCTCGCGTTTCTCGAGGAACGCCTGCATCCCTTCCTTGGAGTCGGCGCAACTGAAGCACAGGCCGAACTGGTGCGCCTCGTTGTCGTTCAGGATCGCGCGCTTGATGCGGATGATGGCCTGTGGCGCGCCCTGCTCGAACATCTTGAACCAACGCTCCAGCGCCGCATCCAAGCCCTCCGCCGTCGGGACCACCTCGTCCACGAGGCCGATCCTCTCGGCCTGTTCGGCGGTGATCGGCTCGCCCGAATACAGCATTCGCAGCGCCCACGCCAGCGGCACGATCATGGGTAGGCGCTTGGTGGCGCCCCAGCCCGGGATCAGACCCAGCTTGACCTCGGGCTGGCCGATTTTGGCTCCGGCGACCATCAGACGGAAGCTGCACGCCAACGCCAGTTCGCAGCCGCCGCCCAGCGCGTGGCCGTTCATGGCGGCGAACGTGATTTGCGGCAGGTTCTCGATTGCGTCGAAGACGTGCTGGCCGTGCTTGCTGAGCGAGTAGCCCTGATCCTCGGTGATGTGCCCTACTTCGGTAATGTCGGCCCCGGCGCTAAAGACACTGCCGCTGCCACGGAACACGACAAACCGGACGCTGGAATCCTCGGCAAGTTGCCCGACGATCCGGCCCAACTCGCCGAGCGTGGGCGAGCAGAAGAGCACGGGCCCGTCGTCGCGCGTGAAGTGGACGGTCGCCACCTTCCCTTTGCGCTGCAATTCGACGTTGGTGAGTGGTGTGGCGCGAGCGGCAGCAGCACTATTCATAGCTGTGAAACCCCTTTCCGGTCTTTCGGCCAAGCTGGCCGGCGCGCACCATCGTGCGCAACAAGGGTGCGGGCCGGTAACGATCTTCTCCGAGGTCGCGGTGCAGGACCTCCATGATGAGCAGGCAAACGTCGAGGCCGATGAGGTCCGCCAAAGCCAGCGGGCCCAGCGGGTGATTGCAGCCCAGCTTCATGACTTCATCAATTGTCTCGGCATCGGCGACGCCGTCGCTGAAGCACGCGATGGCCTCGTTGATCATGGGCATCAGGACGCGGTTGCTGACGAAGCCGGGGTAATCCTTGACACGGTGGGGGGTCTTGCCGAGGTCTTTCACCAGCACGAGGGTGGCTTCCACCACCGGCTCGGCGGTTTGCAAGCCGACGACCACCTCGACCAACTTCATCAGCGGCACGGGGTTGAAGAAGTGCATGCCGATGAAGCGCTCCGGCCGGCCGCTCGCCGCCGCGAGCTCGCTGATCGCGCTGCTGCTGGTGTTGCTGGCGAGAATGACATCGGGGGCGACGATCCCGTTGAGTTCGCTCAGCAGCTTGCGCTTGGCCGCCGGGTCCTCGATGATGGCTTCGATGGCCAAATCGGCGTTCTTGGCGTCGCTGACCGCTGCTGGTCTGAGGTTGGCCATGGTGGCCTTGGCCGCGTCGCCTGTGATCTTCTCTTTGCTGACGAGCTTGTCGAGGAGTTTGCCGATGCCGGCGATCGACTTGTCCACCACGCCCGGCACAGCATCCTGCAGCAACACGGTGCGGCCGTTCTGGGCAAAGAGCTGCGCAATGCCGGTTCCCATCGTGCCGGCACCGAAGACTGCAACCGCCTTGATGTTGGTGCGAATGTCCACGAGAGCACCTTCCTGAACGGGGCGAGGCGCGCGGCGCCCCTGCTCCTACGAAACCATCGAACAGAATGGTGACACAGACGCCCAGCCTGTGCCGGCACTGGCCTCACGCCGATGCCACATCCGGTTCCGCTGG
>JBHHZX010000155.1:0-8847 GCA_046758265.1 Phycisphaerae bacterium | reverse complement strand
GCGCGGGCATGTCGTTCGTTCGTTGAGACGCATGGCCGCGCTGCGCTTGGCCATGCCACCCGTCAAGTGTCTCACTTGCTGTGGGCCGCGCTGCGCTTGGCCATGCCACCCGTCAAGTGTCTCACTTGCTGTGACCCACTACCCCCGTCGTCGCTACGCAGACCATTTCAGGGGGCACGGCCTTCCCATATGATTGGTCGGCAGAGCCAACCCTACTGTCTGGAGCGATAAGGAAACTTTAAGTATGGCAACGAGCAATGCCAAGCCCGCGCTCAACTTTATTGAGGAAATCATCGAAGAAGACCTGAAGGCGAACAAATGGGGCGGACGGGTCCATACGCGCTTTCCGCCGGAGCCGAACGGGTACCTGCATATCGGGCACGCCAAATCCATCTGCCTGAATTTCGGTCTGGCCGAGCAATACAACGGCAAGTGCAACCTGCGCTTCGACGACACGAACCCGATCAAGGAGGAGCAGGAGTACGTCAAGTCAATCGAGGAGGATACACGCTGGCTGGGGTTCGACTGGGAGGACCGGCTGTACTTCGGGTCGGACTACTTTCAGCAAATGTACGACTACGCCGTACAGCTCATCAAGAAAGGCAAGGCGTACGCCTGCGACTTAACGCCGGAGGAAACCCGGGAGTACCGAGGTACCCTCAGCGAGCCGGGCAAGGACAGCCCGTATCGCAACCGCAGCGTCGAGGAGAACCTCGACCTGTTCGAGCGTATGCGCAAAGGCGAGTTCCCGGACGGCTCGCGCACGCTGCGGGCCAAGATCGACATGGCCCATCCCAACCTGAACATGCGCGACCCAGTCATGTATCGCATCCTGCACGCCGCGCATCACCGTACGGGTGACAAGTGGTGCATCTACCCAATGTATGACTGGGCCCATGGGCTGGAGGATTCGATCGAAGGGATCACCCATTCGATCTGCACGCTGGAATTCGAGAACCATCGCCCGTTGTATGACTGGTTTCTTGACGAACTGCGCGCCTACCATCCGCGGCAAATCGAGTTCGCGCGTCTCGAACTGACCTACACGGTGATGAGCAAGCGCAAGCTGCTGGAACTGGTCAGAGAAGGGCACGTTAGCGGCTGGGATGATCCGCGGATGCCGACGATCTGCGGTTTGCGGCGGCGCGGCTACACGCCGGTGTCGATCCGCAACTTCTGTAAGGCAATTGGCGTGGCGAAGTTCAACAGCGTGATCGACATCGCCCGGCTCGAGCACGCCGTTCGCGAAGATCTGAACAAGCGCGCACCGCGTGTGATGGCTGTGCTGCGCCCGCTTCGCCTGGTCATCGACAACTATCCGGAGGACCGGGTGGAAGAGCTGGACGCTGTGAACAACCCAGAGGATCGCAGTATGGGGACCCGGAAGGTTCCTTTTTCGCGCGTGCTGTACCTCGAATGGGACGATTTTCGTGAAGACCCCCCGAAAAAGTTCTTCCGTTTGGCGCCCGGCCGCGAAGTGCGGCTGCGCTACGCGTACTTCGTCACCTGCACCGGCGTGGTGAAGGACGAGCGGACCGGCGAGGTCGTCGAGCTGCACTGCACTTATGATCCGGCAACGCGCGGCGGCGATGCTCCGGACGGTCGCAAGGTCAGGGCGACGTTGCACTGGGTGTCCGCGGCCCACGCGCTCGAGGCCGAGGTCCGCTTGTACGACCATCTGTGTACGAAGCCGGACCCGGCCGACGTGGAGGAAGGTCAGGACTGGAAGGCGAACTTGAACCCGAGTTCGCTGGAGGTGCTGACCGGCTGCCAGCTCGAGCCGAGCTGGAAGGCGGCCCGCGGCCCGGACTGGCCCGACGGCATCCAGCGTCTCCAGTTTGAGCGGCAGGGCTATTTCTGCGTCGATCCGGACTCTTCCGATGGCGCGCTCGTATTCAATCGGACGGTATCGTTACGTGATTCATGGGCCAAGATCGCGAAAACGCAGTAGCCGGGGCAAGGATGACCACGCCGTCGCTTGGCGCGGGCGGCGACCGCCGGTAGTCGGAGCCCGAAGCGCAAGCCAGGCTCAGACGCGTTGTGATTGGAACGTGCGTGTCCAGCACAGGGCTGACACAGCCGTGCCACCCTTCAATTCATGTACGAAGTGACACGGCCGTGTCGGCCCTGGGCGCGCAAACCAGCCGGGACTCGTATCCTGCACGAGTAGCGCTCGACGCGCGTCCCTCGCTTGCGCTTCGGGCTCCGTTTCGGGCCCCGCGATCGTACCTGACGAGTCAGGCCAATCGTTGCTCGCGCTGCACGTGGATCCGCAGGCGGTTGATCTTGCGGGGCTCGGCGTCCATCACGACAAAATGCACGTTTCCGTGCGTGAATTCCTCACCCTTGTCGGGAATCTTGCCGAGTGTGGTGAAGACAAACCCGCCGATCGTGTCGTAATCGTCGTCGTCCGGGATCTCGAGGTCCAACGCCTCGTTGACCTCGTCCACATGGACGCGGGCGTCCACCTCGAGCGTGTCCTTGTCGATCGGCTTCATCTCCGGGGGCGCCTCGCGGTCGTACTCGTCGTCGATCTCCCCCACCAGCTCTTCGAGAATGTCTTCAATCGTAACCAGCCCGGCCGTGCCGCCGTACTCATCGAGCACAATCGCGATGTGGACTTTTTCCTGCCGGAGCTGGCGGAGCAACTGGTCGATCGCTTTGGTTTCGGGGACGAAGGGCACCGTGCGCATCATCTTGCGCACGTCGAAGCCGTTGGCGTCAGGGAGTCGAATCAGGTCTTTCGCATAGAGCACACCGACAATGCGGTCGAGCGACTCTTCGCACACTGGAATCCGCGAATGTCCGGCTCGCATGATCGTCTCCCGCACTTTGTCGTATGAGGCGTCCGTCGTGAGTGCAACGATGTCCGTTCGCGGCGTCATGATCTCGCTGACGTGGGTATCGTGCAGTTCGAAAACCGACTTGATGATCTCCTTTTGCTCTTCGTCTACCGCGCCGTGCAGCTCCCCTTCGGAGACGGCGTCGAGAATCTCCTGCTCCATCCGCTCGGCCTCCTCCTCGACCGATCTTGCCGCCTTGCCCAGCAGACGGCGTACGAGGAACTCGGTCAAGCCAAGCGTCTTTTCGATCGGGTAAAAGGCGTAGCGCACCGCCCACAGTGGCCAGAGGCTGCGCGCCAGGATCGCTTCGCCAGCATGCATGGCCAATGCGTGAGGAATGCCGATCGCGACGATCACCAGCGCGAGCAGATTGACCAACGTCGGGGCGACGAGGTTCGTCCAACCGATGGGAGCGCCGCGGCCGACTAGATACCCGCCGTAGACCCAGGCCATCATGGCAAGGATCGATGCCAAGCGGATGAAGCTGGTGACCACCTGAAACTCGAACTCGCGCCGGTCCAGCCGTTCGAGCCACAGGCGCTGCGCCTCATCGGACAGGTAGGCAGAAAGCCGCGCGCGGGAAAAACCCCGCAGCGCGTAGCTGAGCGTTGACGTGTAAAGGGTCAGGCCGACGAGGACCAGCCCAAAGGCTACGTCCAACTCCTGGTTCTCCGACAGCCCCGGGACGGCCGCCGACTGCTCGTTTGCACGCCGACGGCGCTCCCTTCCCCTGTACTATATCGGTCGGCTTCAGGAAGATGCAAGCGCAATGTGCGCCGAAACTGCGGACCGCCGGGCGAGCCCAGCGCTCAGGCCGATGGCGGTCCTCCCAGGCAGCCCAGCACCTGCTTCGGAAAGTGCTCGCAATCGGCTGTGGCGGCCACCTTCAGGGCCTCGACCTGGCGATCGCTGAACGCGGCGGGAGCCGCGAGCGCCTCGCAATCGTAGGCCACGCCCTCCAACAGCCGGGCGGCCAGCGCCGCGAGCCCCGTTCGGCGCAGCGCCGAAATCGGGACGGTCAGGCTCCGCCACTCTGCAGGAACCGCTGCTTTTATGTCGGCCGCCGTCTCCAGCAAATCCGACTTGTTCGCGGCGACGCACGCCGGATGGAGATCCGCCTGACCCGCCAGGATCTTTGCCCGGGATGGTGCGGCCGACCTGGTCGCATCGAGCACCAGCAGGACGGCGTCGGCCGAATCCATCAACTGCCGGGTCCGCCGGATTCCCTCAGCTTCAAGCTCGTCTCCGCCGCTGCGCAGGCCCGCCGTGTCGAGCCACAACACCGGAAAGCCGTCGATCTCGCCGGGGATTTCCAGCCAATCGCGGGTCGTACCGGGCAGGGGCGAAACGAGGCTGACGTGCCGGTCAGCGAGGGCGTTGGCCAGGGTGCTCTTGCCCGCATTCGGCGGACCGACTAGCGCGACGCGCAACGGTCGGGCGAACCAGTCGAAGATTCTGCGCCGGGCGATGATCTCCCGGCACTGCCGCCGGGCCGCTTCGATTTCAGACGTTTCGACGAGCGACCGCAAGGTGTCGCTGAGCAACCGGCTCTGCCGGCTTAGCCATTGCACGCCACGCAGCGTCAGCATGCGCGGCAGGAGCGCGTAGGCTTCGGCTTCGAGCGTGTTTTCGCTGTGCCAGAGCGTCGAGACGACTTCAGCCTGTTCCGCCAACCCGTGCTCGGCCAACATTGCGGTGCAGCAGCGAACCACGCCGGGGCTGCCGTGCAGATGCAGGCGCACGTCCCAGGCCGGGGCCGGCGTGTGCACGGAGACGAGCATGTCGTCGATGGGCGTGCCGGTTCCATCCAGCAATTCAGCGCGGAGCACGCGACCGGCGGTCCAGGTTTCCGGGTCGGCTCTCGTTCGGGTCCGGACGTGTCGCCGCAGAAACGCGTTGGTCAGCGGGCCGCGCAGGCGAACCACCGCGATCGCGGCCGGCCCAGGACTTGTCAGAAGCTGGAATCCCCCCCGACGGTGTGCCGATCTCCGACTCACGCCTGCCCCGTGGCTTTGCGATAGGCCAGTGCGACACCCATCAGGCACAGATCCGGCACGTGCGCGTCCACGAAGTCGGCGGTCTCCGCGATGAGCGGCGCGCTGCCGCCCGTGATCAGCACCTGCGGCCATTGGCGCAATTCCGTGGCGAACCGTTCGACGATTTCGCGCAGCGCGCCGACGGCAGCGTACACCACCCCGTTGACGATCGCGTCATGCGTATTCTTCGCGAACACGCCATGCGGCGCGGCCGGGGATACGCGTGGCAGCCTGGCGGTGTGCTCGTGCAGCGCGTCGCAGGACATCTCAAGACCCGGGAGGATTGCACCACCCAGGAAGCGCCCATCCTCGGAAACGCAGTCCACGGTCGTCGCCGTCCCGAATGAAGCAATGGCGCAACAGGCCTGGATGCGATCATACGCGGCCGCGGCAGCACAGACGCGATCGACGCCGACCTCCCGGGGATTATCGACGTCGAGCGGCATCGGCAACGGTAAATCATCGCGCACGCACAGCGGCTCGCTGTCGCAGACGTCGGTTGCCAGATCGGCAAACCGGTGGGCCGCCCGTGGGCCGACGCTGCCAATCACGACGGCCCGCCGTTTTGCTCCGACCGCGGTCGCCCAGGTCTCCTCCAGGGCCGGACGCCAGCTGCTCGGCTTTCCCGTGCTCACGTGACGAGCGCCGTGCAGACCGTCATCGTCCCAGATCGCCATCCCGATCCGGGTGTTACCGATGTCCACTGCCAATACAGCTTCGGCGGGTTGTAGTGTTCGGCTCACAGAGCCACTCCGCTTCCCGAATCAGGTCCCACCGTTTACATCATCGCCGCTTGATTCAAGCTCGTCAACGAATCTGTCCTTGGCTTCCTCGTCGTCGAGCCACTCTTCTTCGTCGCCGAAGTCGATGAGCTCGGGAACCTGCGCACGCTCGTGCTCGCGGGCCTCTTCGACGGCGACCCACATGGCCTCGGCCAGCGGCCGCAAACCCTGACCGGTCACACCGGAGATCGCGAGCACCTCACCGCCCTGGGCGCGCACGAACTCCTCCAGCGCATCGTCGGCACCGGTCAGGTCCATTTTGTTGCCAACGACGATCTCCCGCCGCTCGGCTAACGTTGGACTGTATTTCGCCAGCTCCCCCCGAATGATGCTATACGCCTCGCCGGGTGTGGGGCTGCCCGCCGTGGGGCAAAGGTCCACCAGGTGCACGATGACGCGTGTGCGTTCGATGTGGCGTAGAAAAGCGTCGCCCAGCCCAGCGCCCTCGTGCGCCCCTTCGATCAGCCCGGGGATATCCGCCAGGACGAGCCGGCGATAACCGGGCAGTTCGGTGATGCCAAGCTGCGGCTCCCGGGTCGTGAAGGGATAATCCGCGATTTTGGGCCGGGCGTTCGTCAGCCGCGACAGCAACGTGCTCTTGCCGGCGTTCGGGAGCCCCACCAGTCCCACGTCCGCGATCAGCTTCAGCTCGAGCCGCAGCGTACGCTCCTGTCCCCGTCGGCCGGGTTGCGCCTCGCGGGGGGCTTGATTCGTAGCGCTGACGAAGTGGGCGTTACCGTAGCCGCCGCGCCCGCCGCGCGCGACGCACACTTTCTGCTCGTCCTCGACCAGATCTCTGAGCAAACGGCCGGTGTCGTCGTCATAGAGGAGCGTGCCGGTGGGAACGGCTACGATGAGATTCTTTCCGCGTCGGCCGTGGCGGTTGCCGCCCTCGCCCGGTCGCCCGTTCTCGGCGCGCCAGTGGTGTTTTCCGGCCAGATCGAGCAGGGTATCGAGGCCGCGCCGGGCGAGGAGATAGACCGAGCCGCCGTGCCCGCCGTCGCCGCCGTCCGGGCCACCTTTCGGCACGAATTTTTCGCGTCGGAAGCTAACGCAGCCGTCGCCGCCCTTACCGCCGCGGACAAAGATTCTGGCACGATCTACGAACAGTCGCGTTGTACCCGTATCGCGGGACATCCCCCTGACTGCAACGCCGCCAGGTTGGGGTGTCAAGACCCGGCCGGACTTCGCTTCGCTGCGTTTATTGATTGCGGGCGGTCTTTGGGTTGGAATATGCTCCTCGGACAAGACTTGCACTGCCGGTAAGGAAGGCTGCATGCGAGGTCGCATTCTGGTCGTCGACGACGAGCCGCTCAAACGCATCACCTTGCAGATCGAGCTCTCCGAACAGGGCTACGAGGTGTACGAGGCCGCCGACGCCCTGACCGCCCGGCGGATCTTCGAGAGCAAGCCGATCGACGTCGTGGTAACCGACGTGCGCATGCCCGGCATGAACGGCCTCGACCTGCTGGCCTCCCTCAAGCAGATCCGCCCCGACGTCGAGGTCATCCTGATGACCGCCTACGCCACCGTGGATACCGCCGTGCTGGCGATCAAACGCGGCGCCTACGATTACATCACCAAGCCCTTCACCACGCAGCAACTGCTCGCCAAGCTCGAGCGGCTGTTCGTCGCGCGCACCCCGGTCGAAAGCGACAGCGGAGTCGAAACCTTCGGGCGACTCATCGCCCGCAGTGCGAGCATGAGGCGACTCTTCACGCAATTGCGCGCCGTGGCCGATACGGACCGCACCATCCTTTTGTGCGGCGAAAGCGGGACCGGCAAGGAGCTATTCGCTGAAGCGATCCACGAGCACAGTCGCCGGGCCGACAAGCCGCTGGTGCGTTTCAGTTGCGCCGCCCTGCAACCGACCGTGCTCGAAAGCGAACTGTTCGGCCACGAAAAGGGCTCGTTCACCGGCGCCCACCGGCAAAAGTCCGGCCGCTTCGAGCTCGCCAACGGCGGCACCATGCTGCTTGACGAGGTGGACGACATTCCCACCGCGGTCCAGGTCAAGCTGCTCCGCGTCGTCGAACAGCAGGAATTCGAGCGCGTCGGCGGCGAAACGCCCATCAAGGTTGATGTCCGACTGATCTGCGCGACCAAATGCGATCTGTTGCAGCTCGTCAAGGAGGGCCGCTTTCGCGAGGACCTCTATTACCGCTTGAACGTGATCAGCCTGGCCATCCCGGCGCTGCGCGAACGCCCCGAGGACCTCCCCGTCCTCGCGAACCACTTTATCGAAAAGCACGCCGCGCTCGTCGGCGACACGAAGGTGACCATCTCCGCGCATGCCCTCGACGAGCTCATGCGGCACGACTGGCCCGGCAACGCCCGCGAGCTCGAACACGTGCTGGAGCGGGCGCTGGCCTTCTGCGGCGGCAAAGAAATCCGACCCGAGCACATTCTGCCACTCGGACGCGAGGCCGGCGAACCCACTGGCACGCAGGGGCTCGAACTCGCCGAAGGTGGCAAGCTCGGCCTCACCGAAACCGTCGCCGACATCGAACGCCGACTGATCCTGATGGCACTCCGGCAATGCAACGGCAACCAGGCCCGCGCGGCGCAGAAGCTCGGCATCCCGCGCACGACGCTCCGCGACAAGATGGCAAAGTACAACATCCCGGTAAATTAGAAGCGATCTCAGAACGCATTGGGGAGTGCCACCGGCTGCCTGCGGCCGGTGCAAGCGACGATCCAAATTGGCTCAAAAACTGAACCTCTTCGGCCGCTCCGCTCGCCGCGCGGCCGCCGAGACCTCGACCTGCATTACTTACCGGGCCGGTGTATAATGCCTTACGCTGCCGGAGGAAGCGGCAACGTAGGCGCTCGTAGCTCAGCAGGACAGAGCAACGGTTTCCTAAACCGTAGGTCGCAGGTTCGAATCCTGCCGGGCGCGTTCTTGACCCCCTTGGTGCAAATCGATGCAACCAGGTGCGGATCGGCGCAGCCGGATGCCGTACGTAGCACCCGTTCAATGGCTTCGGTGCAACGCGGTATCGACCGTAATCTCGCCAATGGTTTTTGTTCATGGTGCATTTGGGTGCATGCGGGCGCAACGGGGTGCAGTCGAATGCGGCGAAGAATGGCAAAACTATGGCAAAAGATTCGGGGCTGATTTCACAGCACGGCCCAGGGGCTCCGAGCGTCGCCTGCGAACGGGCGCGGGCATGGTTGCCAGCTCCC
>JBHHZX010000154.1:0-8855 GCA_046758265.1 Phycisphaerae bacterium | reverse complement strand
TTCGTGGCGACCAAGAATCGAAAAACCCAATCGGTCGCGCTGAGACGATTGGAAACCTGGTTTGGAGACAAACGTGTGCGTTAAGAAATGTGTATTGGCGTATTCGGGCGGGCTGGACACCTCGGCGATGGTCCCCTGGCTGCGGGACAAGGGTTACGAAGTACATGCTGTGCTCGTGGACGTCGGGCAAGACGAGGACCTCGGCGCCCTGTGCAAGAAGGCCTTGCGATACGGCGCTGCGACGGCCGTCGTCCGCGACGCCAAGCCGGCGATGTATGAGCGCGTCATCCCGCTGGCGATCGGCCTGTGCGCAACGTACGAAGGGAACTATCGGCTCGGGACCGCCCTCGCTCGCCCGTTCATCACGCTGGAGCAGGTCCGTGTGGCCAAGCAGCTTGGCGGCGCCACCCTCGCACACGGCGCGACCGGCAAGGGAAACGACCAGGTCCGTTTCGAGTTCGGCTACCGCTCGCTGGCACCCGAGTGCCCGATTCTCGCCCCGTGGAAGACTTGGGAGTTCGGCGGCCGCGCGGACTTGGTCAACTACCTGAAGGACAAGGGATTCAGCGACAATTATGCGGTGCAGAAGGACTACAGCCTCGACGAGAACCTCTGGCACATCAGCATTGAGGGCGGCCCACTCGAAGAGCCCAACACAACGATCGACGTCGAGGAGGTGCTCCACTCCGTCGACGGACATTTCGCGTGGGACAATACGTATGGCGAAGGGCCGCCCGCGGTGGAGATCCAGCTTCAAGCCGGCGTGCCGGTAGCGCTCAATGGCGAAAAGAAGGGGCTGTCGGATATCGTTGCGCAGTTGAACCACCAGTATCGTCAGGCCCCGTGGGCGTGGGACCTGATCATTGAGAACCGCTTTACGGGGATCAAGTCGCGCGGGCTGTACGTCAACCCCGCTGCGAAGCTGCTCCATCTGGCGGCCGATAACCTGGCCCGAACGTGCTTGAACAAGCCGACTTATGACCAATATGTGGAGCTGGGCCAAGGATTCGGCACGCTGATGTATCGCGGCGAGTACTTCTCCGACCAACGGGTGGTCATTGAAGCGGCCGCCCGCTCGATCATGACTCAACTTAACGGTTCGGTCACGGTGCAACTGAAGCCGACGCCTTACGTGACGAGGATCGCCAACACGTCCTCGATCTTCACCAAGGAGATGGCCACGTTTGAAAAGAGCGACTACGCTCACCAGGATGCAGCGGGGTTCATCCGCCTGAGCTGGTTGTCGAACGTCGGCAAGCCGTTCGTCGAGGAGAATTATGGCGGCCTTGTGGAAGCAAAAAGTTCCGCTGCATCCGGCGTTTGCACCGTTGAACCGGTGCCTCCAGGAAGACTGGTTTCTGCTCCCGTTTGAATTGAAGCTCCAGCGGGCGCACGGGCGCGCGTTGGAGGCGGCGGGCATCCTGTCGGCGGAGGAATACGCTCGCCTCTGCAGCGGCCTCGATACGATCGCACGAGAGTGTTCCCAGCCCCCGGGTCCCGAAGTCGAGGCAGAGGATCTTCACACCTGGATCGAGTGGAAGCTGACGGAATTGGCCGGTGAGGCCGGCAAGAAGATTCACACGGCGCGCTCACGAAACGATCAAGTCGCGACGTTGTTGAAGATGTACGTGATCGACGCCGGTGAGCGACTCAAGGGTGACCTGCGCGACTTGATCCGAATTTCGGGCCGAAAGGCTCGGGCGTGGGCCGACCTCGTATTTCCGCTGCAGACCCATCAGCAGTTCGCGGCCCCCGGCAGCGTCGGCTTCTGGGCGCTACGCTACGCGACAAGCTTTGAGCGCCTCTGCCGGCAGTTGGATTGGTGTCTTCAAGAGTGGCGGCGCTATTGCCCGCTTGGTTCCGGGGCGGTCGCGGGCTCGTCGATTCCGATCGATCGGCGGATTCAGGCGCGTGAACTGGGCTTCGCCGAGCCCTCGCCGAACGCGCTCGACGCCACGTCGACGCGCGACGAATGCCTGGAGCTGCTGGCACTGGCGACCCGGTTCGCGCTGCATCTCCAGTCGTTCGCGACCGACATCATCGTCTTTTCACAAACGCCGCTGGCGTGGACGCGTTATCCTGCCGAGTTCGCCACCGGCTCATCGATGATGCCCAACAAGACGAACCCGGACGCGATGGAGCTGCTGCGCGGTGAGTGCAGCGCGGTCGCGGCGGCCCACGCGGAACTGGTGTCGATTCTCAAGGGGCTGCCGAGCGGCTACAATCGCGATCTGCAGTGTGCGAAGCCCGTGCTCCGCCGCGGGGCGGAAAAACTGCACGCCGTCGCACAGATGACAGCGGTGTTCCTGGAGCGGCTCGAATTCGACCAGGAACGGCTGGCGGCGTCGCTTCGGCAGGGTGACGTCGGTGCGACCTTGCGCGTGGAGGAGAAGGTGCGCTGCGGGATCCCCTTGCGAGAAGCGCACCACGCGGTCGCCGCCGAAATCGCCGGTGCTGCGGGTGGGGAAGGATCGGTCCTCGACGCGCCGCTCGCGTGTTATCGAACGATCGGTAGCTCGAACCCCAGCGAGATCCGCCGCGTCGCAGATGAGCTGTTGATGTCGCTCGAGCCCCCGGTCGGGGATCGGTAGGTGCGCGCGGAAAACGCGGAGGCCCTACCCATCGTGCGTGGCTGCCAGCAGCAGTCATCAACGTCCCGGAAACGAGCGTCGAAGTGCCGCAGCGTGCCACCGGCAACGCGGCGCTGCGAGCAGAAGCGCCGGCGGTTGCACGAAAGAGGCGATCCGCCGTTTTGCCCTGACGACTGCGTTGGGAACTGAGCATTCACGGGTGGTAGCCGCTCGATGCCTAAGGATGAGACAATTCAGCGCGTCCTGATCATCGGCAGTGGGCCGATCGTGATCGGACAGGCCTGCGAGTTTGACTACTCCGGCACGCAGGCCTGCCGCGCGTTGCGCGAAGAGGGCGTGGGGGTCGTGCTGCTCAACAGCAACCCCGCCACGATCATGACCGATCCCGAGATAGCCGACCGCACCTACCTCGAGCCCATCACGCCGGAGGTGATCGAAAAGATTCTCCAAGTCGAAGACGACCGCGGCACACCGGTGGACTCGGTCCTGCCGACGCTCGGCGGCCAAACCGGGTTGAACTGCGCGATGCAGGCCGCCGAAAGGGGGATCCTGGATCGCTACGGCGTGCGGATGATCGGCGCAGATTGTGAGACGATTCGCCGGGCCGAGGATCGCGAGGCCTTCAAGGCGACGGTGGGCGCGATCGGGATCGACCTGCCGCGCTCCGGAATCGCCTGCACGATCCAGGAAGCCTGCGAGGTCCTTGAGCACGTGCGGTTGCCGGCATGCATCCGGCCCGCCTACACGCTCGGCGGCTCGGGCGGCG
The DNA here is from genome assembly GCA_046758265.1 of Phycisphaerae bacterium. GTDB lineage: Bacteria > Planctomycetota > Phycisphaerae > UBA1845 > Fen-1342 > JALSRY01. The sequence continues at coordinate 5,498 of JBHHZX010000154.1, read as the reverse complement.
GAATGGCCAAGACGTCCGAGCAGTTCGTGCTGTTCGTGCGCGACGGCCTGGCGGAGTCGCCGATCGGTCAAGTGCTCATCGAGGAAGACCTCAGCGGGTGGAAAGAGTTCGAGTTGGAGATGATGCGCGACCGCCGCGATAACGTAGTCGTGGTCTGCTCCATCGAGAATTTCGACCCGATGGGCGTCCACACCGGCGACTCGGTCACCGTCGCGCCCGCGCTGACGCTGACGGACAAGGAATATCAGCGGATGCGTGACGCGGCGATCGCGATCATGCGGGCCGTCGGCGTTGAAACCGGCGGGTCCAACATCCAGTTCGCCATTGAACCACGTACGGGCCGGATGGTCGCGATCGAAATGAACCCGCGCGTTTCACGCTCGTCCGCGCTGGCGTCGAAGGCGACGGGCTTTCCGATCGCCAAGATCGCGACAAAGCTGGCGATCGGATACACCCTCGACGAAGTGCGCAACGACATTACGCGCGAGACGCCGGCCTGTTTCGAGCCGACCATCGACTATTGCGTGGTCAAGATGCCGCGGTTCGCGTTTGAGAAGTTCCCCGAAGCGGACGAAACACTGGGCACCTCGATGAAGTCGGTCGGCGAGGCGATGGCGATCGGCCGCACCTTCAAGGAAGCCTTCCAGAAGTGCATCCGGTCCATGGAGATCAAACGCCCGGGCTACGGGTTACATCCCAAGGACAGGTGGCTGGAAGCGGAGCTCCCGAAGGGGCAGTTCAGCGATGAGGAGGCGGTCTGGCTGGACGCCTTCGGCGAGACCTCCGCGCCGTACGGACCGACCCTTGGCGGCAGTTCCCTGGGCGAACCGCCCCCGGACTGGGAGGAGGAGAAGTCGCGCCAGTGGCCGATCGCCGCGGAGGTGCTGGCCGAGAAGATTGCCACGCCGTGCCAGGGCCGTCTCTACTACATCCGCTACGCGCTCAAGCTCGGCTGGACGGTGGAGCGCATTCACGAGTTGTCCCGCATCGACCCGTGGTTCCTCGATCAACTCGACGAGCTGGTCGAGTTTGAGGGGCGGCTTCAACGGGTCACGGTCGCGACCGGCACCGGCTTGCGCATCACGCCGGAGTTGATCGAGGTCTTTCAGCAGGCCAAGGCCCTGGGCTACAGCGACATCCAGTTGCGCAGCATCTGGCAGATCGACGGCGACACGCTCGTGAAGATCAAGAAGCAGCTCGACCGGCCCAAGTACAAGCTCGTGGATACCTGCGCGGCCGAGTTCGAGGCATACACGCCGTACTACTACTCGGCCCACGAACGGCCGTTGGCCCATGTTGTGCGCAGTTCCGCCGCGGTGGCGGAATTGCGGGAACACCAGGCGTCGCGGGGACGGGCCAACCTTGGCGAGGCGGTCCGCAACCTGGGCATCGATGCGCCGTATCGCTACCGCGTGCTGGACGACGAGCATGTACTGGTCGAATCACACGAGGACGAGCTGCGCGTCAGCGAGAAGCCCAAAGTGGTGATTCTGGGTGGGGGGCCCAACCGTATCGGACAGGGCATCGAGTTCGACTATTGCTGCGTTCATGCCGCTTTGGCTGCCCGAGCCATGGGCTACGAGACGGTGATGATCAATTCCAACCCGGAAACGGTCAGCACCGACTACGACATCAGCGACCTGTTGTTCTTCGAGCCCCTGACACACGAGGACGTGCTGAATGTTTGTGAGCGGTTGAATGGGTGCCCGTTCACTTTGGGCAACGACCCGGCCGCCGAGTCGAACGGGCATGTCCGCGGTGTGGTCGTGCAGTACGGTGGGCAAACGCCTTTGAACCTGGCGCAAGGCCTCACCGAGTCCGGCGTGCCGATTCTCGGCACCTCGCCCGCCAGCATTCACTTGGCCGAGGACCGCGAGCGCTTTCAACGCGTGTTGGCCCAGTTGGGGCTGCGCCAGCCGCCGAACGGCATCGCATTCTCTGCCGCGGAGGCGGCGGAGATCGCGGATAAGATTGGCTATCCGGTGCTCGTGCGGCCCTCCTACGTGCTGGGCGGACGCGGCATGCAGGTCTGCAACAACGTGGCCGACCTGCTGCGCTTCATCAAAGGAGCACTGACCGCCACCGACCGCGAGCTGGAAATCAGCCAGCAGCACCCGATCCTCGTCGACAAGTTTCTGCTCGACGCGATCGAAGTGGACGTCGATGCCATCAGTGACTACGGCTTTCCCGGTCGTGAGGAAGCGGAAGGTCGCTGTGACATCTGCGGCATCATGGAACACATCGAGGAGGCGGGAATACACAGTGGGGACAGTTGCTGCGTCCTGCCGCCCTATTCGCTCTCGCCCTGGCTGGTGGACGAGATCAAGCATCAGGTCAAGCAGCTCGCGCGGCGGCTGCGCGTCTGCGGTCTGATGAATGTTCAGTTCGCCATCCAGGGCAACGTGGTCTACGTGATCGAGGTCAATCCGCGGGCCTCGCGGACGATCCCGTTCGTGAGCAAGGCCACCGGCGTGCCCTGGGCACAGGTCGCGACGCGCGTGATGCTGGGACGGTCGCTGAACGAGGCGCTTCAGGACCTGAACGTGACCCACGTGCGCTTGCCGGCGCACGTCTCGGTCAAGGCGCCGGTGTTTCCGTTCAAGAAGTTCCGGGGGATCGACTGCGTGTTGGGGCCGGAGATGCACAGCACGGGGGAGGTGATGGGCATCGACGGCTCGTATCCGCTCGCATTCTCCAAGGCGCTGCTCGGGGCGGGCATCAGGCTCCCGACCTCCGGCAGGGTGCTGGTCAGCGTGTGCGACCCGGACAAGCCGCGCGTGGTCTCAATTGCCCGTGAACTGCACGAGATGGGTTTTGAGATCTGCTCGACGATCAAGACCCACCAGACGCTGGCAGAGCACGGCATCCCTTCACGCGTCGTGTCAAAGCACAAAGAACAGGAGTATCCGTTCCTGCTTGAAATGATCGAGAAGGGCCAGCTCGACCTGCTCATCAATACGCCAATCCACACCGGCAGCGCGTCGGAGGAAGGGCGCTGGCGGGCGGCGTCGATTCAGCTCGGCGTGCCGCTGATTACCACACTGGCGGGCGCCCGCGCCGCCGTCGGTGCCATCCGGGCTTTGCGCTCCAACGGTCTGCACGTCCGGGCGCTGCAAGACTATCTGGCGGAAGGAGTCGGCCGATGATCGCCAAGCTCGCACTGGAGGACGGTTCCGTTTTCACGGGGACGAGTTTCGGCGCGACCGGCACGCGGACGGGCGAGGTCGTCTTCAACACCGCGCTGACCGGCTACCAGGAAGTCCTGACCGACCCGTCTTACTGTGGGCAGATCGTCACGCTGACTTTTCCGCTCATAGGCAACTATGGCGTGAACCCCGACGACTTTGAGTCGGACCGTCCGCACCTTTCCGGATTCGTCGTCAAAGAGCTTCCACGGCGCCCGAGCAACTACCGTTCGACCGCGGCACTGCCGGACTTCCTGGCCGAGACGGGCGTCATCGGCCTGGCGGGGATCGACACGCGATCGCTGACGCGGCGCATTCGCATCCACGGTGCCCTGCGGGGCGTCATTTCTACCGAAATCCACAACGACATCGAGTTGATCAAACTCGCCACCGAGTCGCCGCACATGACCGGGGCCAACCTCGTCAAGAAGGTGGCCGCGCCCGAGTTCGGATCCTGGACCGAGCCGCTGTGGTCCTTCACGCCGAGAGCGGAGCAGGCGCTCGAGCCTGATTGCCATCTTGTCGTAATCGACTGCGGCATCAAGCAGAACATCCTGCGCCACCTGGTGGCACGCGGCTGCACGGTGTCGGTTGTCCCGGGCGGCGCACCAGCCGCTCAGATCCGCGCTCTGAGGCCCGATGGTGTTATAGTCAGCAACGGCCCAGGCGATCCCGCCGCGGTGACACAGACCATCGCGACGCTTAGAGAACTGCTCGGTCAGTTCCCGATCTTAGGCATATGTCTGGGCCATCAGATGCTGGCTCTGGCGCTCGGCGCGGAAACCTACAAGCTGCGTTTCGGCCATCACGGCGTGAACGTGCCGGTTCTCAACCGTCCCGCGAACCGCGTCGAGGTCACCAGCCAGAATCACGGCTTCGCGGTTTCCACTGCGTCGCTCGAGAAGGCGGGCGGCCTGGCGACGCACATCAATCTCAACGACGACAGCCTGGAAGGCTTTGTGCACCCAGATGCGCGGGTGTTGGCGTTGCAGTTTCACCCGGAAGCCAGCCCCGGCCCGCACGACGCGGAACACCTCTTTCACCGCTATGTCGAGGCCGTAAGATCGAAATGCCCCATCCACTGCGACTGGCTGAACGCAAGCCAGTGGAGCGCTGACGGCAGCGCGCAGAGCATCGATCGGGCATAGGGGCAGCGATTCCACGACGATGCACTCCGGCAACTCTTCCTGAAGGCAGCGTGAACCTCTCGACACGTCGCCGGGGAGCCGCTGACCGCGTTGACCGAGGTAGAGGTAGTCACGGCGGCCGGCATCGTGACCGCGGCGGCTGGCGGGGCAGCATGGTGACATTTGACTGTAGGAAGCACCGGCTCGGGACCTCAGAAAGCTAAATGGTCTTGCGGCGTTTCGCTACCAGGCGACTTCCAGCCGATCCGCCGTCGCTATTGCGTGGAAACGCCCGGAGATCAATGGGCCGGTGGTGGTGGCTGCATCCAGCGCGAGATAAAGCGCCTTGAACTGCGGATACTGGAACTGGGCGAACAGAAGCAGGAGTAAGGCTGTAGCGTCCGGTCTCCGCGCCGGACGGAGGGTTCAGGGTGTAGCGTCCGGTCTCCGTGCCGGACGTGGGGTTCAGGGTGTAGCGTCCGGTCTCCGTGCCGGACGGAGGCTTCAGGATTTCGCGGGCGCCGCTGCTGCGCCTGCCCTGAGCGCAGCCGAAGGGTCAGCAGTGCCCCAACTGTGCGGTGCGTCCCGGACGCACCAATCCCAGGCCGACATTTCAATGGGGCGTCAAGGGACGTGCGCTACGCGGCTCTGCTAGCTCTGCTATGGTGCTCCAGACCCTTGATCACAGGACCTCTCGCGAACTGAATGCTCAATCACGCCATCGTCGCTGACGGTAACTTCATTGTCGAGGCAGCATTCCGCGTACTCATCGACGCGTGCAATCCTCCTGCGCCCCCCGATCGAGAGAAACGACCTCCGGAGGGATTCAGGAAGATACGTTCTTGTCGCGCTTCTCCACGGCCAGAGTTCCGGTGCTTGCCTGTCGATACATGCGCGCGCCAGACCGGTGCATCTGATCTTCCAGGCGTCCGCGGCAACCGGGACGCTGGAAAGGAAGTCTCTGTGAGGATGCTTCTCGCTATCTGTCGGAGCGCTGATCACAAGGAACCTCTGGGCATCCGGATTGGCAAAAACACTGCCTGGTGGGATAGATTCCTGCCCTCCGTGGTGTGGCGCCGGGTGCCACGGGCGGTTCGACCGCCCGTGCCGAGGTCTATTGTGGGCGGCGGGGTGGCCCGGGCGGGGGGTCCGGCCGGGCCAAGCTGCCTTGGGGACGGGGGGGGAC
>JBHHZX010000153.1:0-8914 GCA_046758265.1 Phycisphaerae bacterium | reverse complement strand
CGCGGCTCCTCTTGCAGTGTCAGCCACTGGCGAGCAGCGTACGCCGCTAAGGACATTCTGGCAATCAGTCAAACCGACCCGCGTTCGAGCTTGCGGACCGGGGCCACTTCCAGAATGAACGTCTTCGGACCGTAACGGGCGAACCGGATCGACGCCCGCGTTTGCCCGCCGCCGGGCCGAATCCATTCCACCGTGCCGACGCCGTAATGTTCGTGGCCTACGAGTGTGCCCGGTCTCCAGTTGGCGTAAGGCGAGGCTGAGGCCGAGAGCAACGCTTGTCCAGTCGGATCGTCCGGCGAAAAGACCGGCTCGTCGTCAAACTCGCGCCAGCGCTTGGAGCGGCGCTTGCGCGACCGCCGCGGCGCCCGTTCCGCAGGCAGATGCTCGTCGAGCGGGACGAAGCCGTCGTCGTCCTCGTCCCATTTCGATGACTCGGACGAATCGTCGCCGAAATCCGTCCGTACGATGGCGTCGTCCGGCAACTCCCCCAGAAACTGCGACTGACAACGCGGCAGCAGGGCTCCGCGCAACAAGCGCTGCCGCGCGTGCGACAGGTACAACCGGCTCTGGGCCCGCGTGATCCCTACGAAGCACAACCGGCGTTCCTCTTCCAAGTCGCCCTTGGCTTCGTGCAGGGCGCGCTCGTGCGGCAGCAGCCCCTGTTCGAGACCGACGATGAACACGACCGGGAATTCGAGGCCCTTGGCGGCATGCAGCGTCATGAGCAACACGACGCCGGCCGACTCGTCCACCGCGTCCTGATCGCTGGTCAGGGCCACGCGCTGCAGGAAATCTTCCAGCGACGGCTGCTCGATCTCATCCTCATAGCGCTTGGCGGCGGTAACCAGCTCTTCGACGTTGGCCAGCCGATCTTCCCCGCCGGCCTCGCGCTCTTCCCGCAGCGCGGTCTCCAGGCCGGTTAGCGCGAGCACATTGCTGACAGCGTCGGCGACTGCGCCTTGGGCAAAAGTCTTTAGTTCGTCGACCAGCTCGACAAATTTACGCACGCGTGATTCGGCGGCGGACTTGAGTGTCGGTACCGCCGTCACATCGCGCAGAACCTCCAGCAGCGGGCGCCCCGAGTCGTCGGCCGCCTTGACCAGCCGCGTGACGGTGGTCTTGCCGATCCCGCGGGTCGGTGTGTTGATGATCCGCAGCAACGCGACTTGGTCGGTCGGATTGACCAACACCCGCAGGTACGCGAGCGTGTCCTTGATCTCCTTGCGGTTGTAGAACTCGACGCCGCGGGCGATCTTGTAGGGAATCCCCCGGTGCCGCAAGGACTCTTCCAGTCCGCGCGAGACGGCGTTGATGCGATACATGAGCGCGAAATCGTTGTAAGAACAGCCCTTCTGCCGCCACTCGACAATCGTGTCGGCGATCTGTTCCGCCTCGTCGTGCCCCTCCGCGAATTGCCAGATGCTGACCGCCTCGCCCTCACCCTTTTGCGTCCACAAGTCCTTGTGCTTGCGCCGCCGATTGCAGCGGATCAGCTTCGACGCCGCCTTCAGGATGTAGCCGGTCGAGCGGTAGTTCTGTTCGAGGCGGACGACGACGGCGTCGGGGTAGTCGCGCTCGAATTCGAGGATGTTGCCGATGTCCGCCCCACGCCAGCCGTAGATGGACTGGTCGGGGTCGCCGGTGGCGCAGATATTGCGATGGTGCTGCGAAAGATAGCGGGCGATCAGGTACTGGGCGTGATTGGTGTCCTGGTACTCGTCGATCAGCACGTAGCGGAAGCGGATGTTCAGCCGCTCGGTGATCTCGGGATGGTCGCGCAGCACGATCGCGACCCGCATCAGCAAATCGTCAAAATCGACCGCGTTGCGCTGCTCGAGCAGTTGCTCGTACACCTCGTACACCCGCCCGATCATCCGCTCGTCGAAAAAGTCTGCGTTCCCGGCAAACTCCGCCGGCCGCTTGAGCGCGTTCTTGGCCCGGCTGATCCTGGCCTGGACGGCCTCCGGCCTGACCATCTGCGGGCTGATCTTGCAGATCTCCATCGCCTCTTTGACGAGGCGCTTTTGATCGGCTTCGTCGTAGATCGTGAAGCCGGGCCGGACGCGCGCCAGCGGGCCGAACTCACGCAGTAGCCGCACGCCCAACGCGTGAAACGTATGCACCCACATCCCGCCCACCACGCCCAACGCGCCAATCCGTTTTTTCATCTCGTCGGCGGCCTTGTTGGTGAACGTGATCGCGAGGATGTGGCGCGCCGGCACGCCGGTGTGTACGAGGTAGGCGGCCCGGCGTGTGATCACGCGCGTTTTGCCGCTGCCTGCGCCGGCCAGCACGAGCAGCGGACCATCGCGGTGCATGACGGCCCGGCGTTGCGGCTCGTTCAAATCGGCCAGCACAGCTTCAGGCTGGGCGTCACTGCGGTCCATGCTCGACATATACCGCGTACACTCTGTGGCGTCCACGCACGGTTTACGGCGGTGCGTGTCGATAGGGCTTCTGGTTGCGGAACAGTCGCAGGCGGGCTTCGATCGCCGCCACCAGGTCGGGCGCCGTAGCGCGTTTTGCCGCTTGCAGGGCCTGCTCCGCAACCGCGACGGCGCGCTGAAAATCGCCGACCTCCGCGTGGGCGCATGCCAGCGTGTCCAGCACGCGCGGGCCTGGCCTGGCCGTTCGGGCAAGCTGCGACGCAACGCGGAGGGCTTCGGTACCGTCCCGGATCGCATCAACCGGACAGGTGGCCCGGATCCACGCCAGCATCCTGAGCAGGCGGCCGTCGTTGGGAGCGTCGCGCAGCCCCCGTCCGCAAACGCGCAGGGCCTCGGCATAATCGCCGCTCCCGTAAAGCGCGTTAACCAGTTGCGGCAGGGCCGTGAACGACTGCGGCCGCTCACGTTGCGCGGCGCGATACTGCTTGATCGCGTCGCGCCAGCGCTTCAAGTCGGAAAGCAAGTCGGCGTAGACCAGGCGCGGCTCGGCGGCGTGCGGGGCCATGGCAATGGCGCGCTGGAAACACCGCTCCGCATCCGCCCAACGCCTCTGCCGGGTACGCACCAGGCCGAGATTCAGCCACGCGATCGGCCGCTCTGAATTGAGCCGCAACTCCATCTCCAGAGCTTGTTCGGCCTCGTCGAACCGACCGGCCTGTCCCAGCGCGGCAGCCAGGCCGGCGTAGCTCTTGGCATTCTCGGGATCCGCGGCGCGCGACTTCTCGAACATCGCGATCGCGCCGTCCGTCCGTTTCAGCCGCAGCAATGCCGTGCCCCAACTGCCGTAGGCTTCACTGCGGGCCACGGGATAGCGCGCGGTGTATTCGAAGTACTCAGCGGCCTTGTCATAGCGCCCGTTCCGCGAGGCGAGGATGCCCAGGTTCAGCGAGGCGATCCAGGCGTCCGGGTTGGCGGCGAGCGTGTCCTTCCAGAGCCGCTCCGCGTTTTCATAGCTCCGATTCCGCTGGTACGTCAGCGCCCCCAGTACAAGCAGCAGACATACACCGCCAGCTCGTGCCGTCAGCACTCCACCCCGCGCACCGGCCAGACCCGTACCGAGCCGGACAACGATGACGACGTAGAGAATGATAAAGCCCGGGCTCGCGAGATACTGGAAGTGATCGGCCACCCATGAAAAGCGATGCGGGTAAACCGGGAAAAATCCCAGGGCCGGCGCCAGCGTTGCAGCGGCATACAACAGTAGTAGCAGCGGGCCCCAGCCGAAGCGGCGAATCACCGCACACGCCACGCCTACGGCCAGCAAGAGGCCCGCGAACGGCAAGTACGAGGTCCACGCGCCCGCGTCGATCTCCCAACGCGGATAAATGAAGATCAGCGGGTGCGGCCACACGATCTTGCCGGCATAAAACCAGAACGCGCGCGGCGCGATGAGCACCGCCCGTTCGAGGAACGTCTGACCCCACTCGTCGTCGGCCGCCCCGACGTGCGAGCGCTCCAGGTAAGCCGTGAACGGTCCCGCAACCGCCGCCAGGATCAGCAACGGCATCAGCAGCATCACCTCCCGCCCGCCGATCCGCCGCCGCTGATGCCAGCGCGCCAACAGGATCGCGCCGGGCAGCGTGCCGGTCACGGTCTTGCTGAGCAATGCCGCCATGAACAGGAGCAGGCCAAGCAGGTACCACCTGGCCCGGCCGGCGTCGAAGGAACGCAGAAAGGCCAGCAATGCCAGCAGGTAGAACATCCCCGACAGAACGTTCTTGCGTTCGGTGATCCACGCCACCGATTCGACCTGCACCGGATGCAACGCGAACACTGCTGCGACGAACCAGCCCGCCGGGATGTGCAGGCGTCGCGCGATCCGCCAGATCAGCAGCGCGCTGGCGGCGTGCAGCAGGACATTGACGATGTGGTATCCGGCCGGTCGCAAGCCCCAGACGAGGTGCTCGATCCAATACGATGTGTAAACCAGGGGATAATACTGCGGCGTATTGATCCGCAGCCGTTGCGCCTGGCCGTCATACCAGATCGCCCAAACGGCTGCCAGCCCGTGCGGCCTCTGCACGAGGTGGTTGTCGGTCAGGTATTGGTCGTCGTCCCAAACGTAACCCGACCGCAGCGCCGGGGTATAGGCGACGAACGTGACGGCGACAATGGCGACGGCCGCGGCCAGACCACGCCGTCGGGTGCGCCGGGTCGCGTCCGCGGAAAGCGACGGATCGAGACGGTCGGGGTTCCCATGACTCGAATCGTTCGCGTGCATCGCCGCTTTCAAGCGTTTTTCAACTCCGTACCCGAAGAGGAATCAACATTAGGCCGCCAACGCTACGGAGCAACTCCTGACGCGTCCTGTTCTACCTTCGGTAACTCCGGCATTCCGAGCGGCAGTTCCGGTGTCGGATGCCGGGGCTGCGCAGCCAGCCCGGCGCCTCGGCCGGCAGGCCCTCCAGAGCCAGATACGTGACGCACCGGTGCGAGTGAGCGTCCCAACCGAGCGACGCGGGGACCAGGCACGAGGCGACCATCAACGACACAGCGAGGCAGCCCACGAAACCCTCCTTCTTCTTATCCTTGATGTTACCGTCCCGGGATCGGCGTCGAGGCTGAGTGTAGTGGGCGAGCGGTCCCGACGGCAACAGCGGCGTCCAGATCCTACCGGGATTTGCGCAACCACCTTACGACAAGGAAATTACAGTTTGAGCGCTGCGGTTCAGGAAACCCGCTGAGCCGGCCGATAGGGTACGCAGAAGCACGGAGGCAGTCGCCGGTTAGCAATCCCCAATGGGGATCTACGATCGCGAAGCGCCGAGATTGAGAGGATTGGTCAATGTTCTGGTTTACCTTCGTCGCGCTGATTCTGAGCCTGTTCCGCGCGTTGCAGGCGTACGCCTAGTGCTCCGTCAACCCTGATACGATGGACCATCGTTGATTGGGTGGCCCGCCTCTTTAGAGGTGGGGGACGCGAATGCTCGGCCGATTCGTGTCCCCCACGGCTGAAGCCATGGGCCACCCATCCATCAATTGACGGCTGACAGAGCACTAGGTAGGTAACCCCCACACGCAGCAGGGCTTGCAACCCATACCGGGGGCGAGCAGGCGCTACCGGGCCAGGGGGCGCCGCCCGAGACGGGCCTCGTTTGCAGTGACCGTCAACGCCGCGCGATGGTCCCCGTCGGCGTCCAGAGGCCAACCCCAGCCGCGCTCAAGCCGCACCGGTGGGCCCCAGCAGGCCGACGCCGTTCGAAGAGCCGTGTCACGCCGGGCCCCGGCCGTCCCGCCCGCCCCCACGCGCAATGGGGTTGGATGAGTGCGGGCATCCTGCTAAGATGTTCGAAATGTGTGGGGTATTCTGGCCCCATAAATGGTTGTCGAAACCGATTGCGGACTCGGGAGTCGTCCGGCGAGCGGGCTGGACGCCAAGGGAACGGGGACGTTTCTCTTCAGTAAAAGGAAACCTAAATGATCAAAGGGACTGTATGTGTGGCTGCGGCGTTGATGATCCTCGCGGCCGCCCCGACACTCGCCCAGAGTGAGAAAAACACTGAGACGGACAAGCCTGAATGTTGCGCGGCACACAAGGTCGAGAAATGTTGCGCGCAGGACAAGGCGGTTGAGAACACGAAGGCGTGCTGCAAGCACGGCATGGCCGCGGGATGTGGCGACACCAATTGCGCTGGCGACCTCGTCCGTTTCAAAGGCCTGGCCCTGCCCCGGATCCTTTACCAGGTCAACGACGAGCGGCTGAGCTGCCCGAAGTCGGCCGTGAAAATGGCAAAGGCCGAGAACGCGGACCTGAAGTACGTCGTGGCCGACAAGGTCTTCACCAACAAGCCCGAGGCCTTCAAGGCTCACGCCGAACTGCTGGACGAATTCCTAGGCGACATGCTGACCGTCAAGTATGCCGTCGGCGAGAACTGTGTGGCCTGTCCGGACGCCGCTGAGGCAATCGCGAAGAAGGAAGGCAAGAAGGTTCGCTATCGCCTCGCCTCGTTCGATTTCGAGGACCGCGCTTCAGCCGAGAAGGCCACCAAGCTGGCCAGCGAAGCAAGCGAACAGGTCGAGCTGAAAATGGTGGTCGGCGATGAGACTTTCGACTGCCCCATGCACGCTGCCGAAGCCGCCAAGAAACAGGGCAAAGAGGTCGATTACTGCATTGGCAAGCTGAAAACCGCCTCTGAGGCGGACGCGATGATCGAGCTGGCCGTCGAGCGCATTAAAGCCGCGCTGACCGCGTTCGAGAAGTGCGGCGGCAAGCAGATCGCCGGCGCGTAGTCCGCCGCGAAGAGCGGATCGGGTTTTGTGCGCCGGGATGAAACGAAAACCGATCGGAGCCGCATGGAGCATGTGTTCCCTGCGGCTCCAGTTGTTGGGTCCGCGTTGCGGCCCCCCGCCGTCGACCTCCGAACCCACGGTGTGGTACAACGTCAGCGTGACGCGGGCGACGCGCGCTGCGCGCGGTAGCGGTAGATGCGGATTTCGGTCGCGTGCTTGGCGTGTGGCGGGGACGGTTCGGTGTGTAGCAGGCTCAGCCGATCGCCGAGCTGGTCGTCGAGTTGCTCGAAGAACGTTGGGTTGCGCTCGGGTAGCGTGATGTGTCGCGAGTCAACGACAAACCGGCACGCCGGCGTGTCTTTCGCGTGTTTCCCGAGGAACGCTGCCAGGTCGCGTACGCCGCCGTTCCACCAGGGCCACTCGGCGTAGGGACGGTCGGCATAGAGCGCCACTCGCCGCAGTCGGCTGTCGGTCACGATCAGTGTGCCAGGCGGGGTGTGTTCGGCGAGCCAGCGGGCACTGGCGATCACGTGCTCCTCGCCGGGATTGATCGGCCGCAGCAACCAGGGGCTGGTCGCCAGGACGCAGACCGTGACGATCCCCACGACGGCGCGGCGCCGGAGCGCATCAGGCGCGGTCGCCGCCCGCCTCCCGATCCGGTCCGCCAGCCACCAGGCCCCGGCCGCGGCCACGGGGAGCGCGAGCGTCACCAGGATGAGCGCGTGCCGTCGGTCGAGATAGCCGTAGCGGGTTTCCAACGCATAGAGCAGCAGCAGATGAATGCCGAGCGCGAGTGCGAGGATGCGCCCGCCCACGCCGCCGGGGCGTGCAACCACCAGGCCCAGGATCGCCAACAGTATGTAGACGACGCGGCCGGCGCGAACCCACTGGCGCAAGACGTTGACCGGTACCGGCAACGTGGTCGCCAGCGCTGCCCGCTCGGCGCTTGACCACTCGCGGTCGGGCGCGTGGCACGGCGACCCCGGCGTCGTCGCGGGAGTTTCCAGCCGCGCAGTCACGTCGAGCTTGAACAGTTCCAGCGGCGACTTCTTTTGAATCAATCTGCCGGTGGCAAGCTGATACGGGCCGACGAGACAGAAGAACACGGTGACCATCGCGGCCACGAGCCCGGCACGCCGTTTCAGCGGCCAGTCCCGGTGCAACGCGACAACGGCGAGGCTAACCGGCAGGATGGCGGCACCCTCCGGACGGGTCAGAAACGCCAGTCCGGCGGCGGCCGCCGCCAGCAGCAGGTAGCGCGCGGCATGTGTCTGCATCCCCGCTAGCAGGGCCGCCAGACCGACCAGGTAAAGCGACAAGTGCGGCAGATCGGTCAGCACGTCGGCGCCGTAGCGGCACGCGTCGGGCAGAACCGCAAGCAGCCCGGCGGCAATTAATCCACGCGGGCGGTCGTAAAGCCGCGCAGTGAACCAGTACAGCGCGAGGATAGCGCCGAGGCTGCCGGCGATGGCCACCAGCCGGCCCGCGACGATCCAGGCCGCCGACCCCGACCCGGCCATCCAACCCACCAGTCCGTGAAACAGCAGGATCAGGCTCGGGTACAGCGGGTGCTGATCATGCTGCTTCAGCGCGGCGATGGGATCCTCGGCCAATTCGCGCGCATAACCGATGAACAGCGCGCTGTCGGGCGAAATCGCGACGGCTGCAGCGACGTGATAAATACGCAGCAACAACCCTAGCGCGCAAATCAGCAACAGCACAACCAGGACGCGATGTTGAGCTGATCTGTCCGCGGCGCCTGCGATCGTCATAGCGTGTCCGGCAACCCCCTTGCCACGACCATATTCCCCGAGTTCACGTTAGATGCAAGCGCAGCGCACTCAGCGCAACGCTTCTTGACGAGTCGCAGGCTTTGGCCTGCGCGGCGCCGCGCGGGCTGAAGCCCGCGGCTCTTCCAGGTTCTTCGCTGAATCTTCCTCTCAGCGCTGCGCTGTCCTCAAGGCAAGCTGGTAACCGCGCAGCGTGTTCTTTGCCGCGGCGTCCCAATTAAACTCGCGAGCGATGCGGCATGCCAGTTCGGGGTCGGGCGCCGCCGCGAGCGCGGCTTCGACCGCCGCCCGGATGGAACCGGGGTTGTCAGGTTCACAGTAATAGGCCTGGTTGCCGAAGTATTCGCGCGTGCTGCCCCCCGGGGTGACAACGAGGTTGCATCCGGATAGTGCCGCTTCGAGGCTGGCGAGCCCCGGCGTTTCGTACCAGCTCACGCAGGCGTGTAC
>JBHHZX010000152.1:0-8939 GCA_046758265.1 Phycisphaerae bacterium | reverse complement strand
ACGGAGATTCCGTTGCTCAAGCAGCATCTGTCCGACCAACTCTGGGCGCTGGCAAGCGAGCCCGCCCGCGGAGAGCGCTTCGACCGTCTCACCGGCGCGCGGAAACCGATCCAGCCGTCGCCCTCGCAAGCCGGGACGATCGCCCACGGATTCGGCACACTCGTCCGCTACTTCGCCGGCACGCGCGGCGAGCTTGGCGCGATAGACGACACGCTGGTCGAGCGGATTCTGGGCGCGGGACAGCTTGGCGAACCGGTGGTTTTCGAAGACCAATATGTCTCGACCGGCGGACAACTCCACGAGCTGCTGATGGGACACGACCGCTGGGTTGCGGACCTGCGACCACTGCTGGAACCGGTACAGCAGCGCCGCAGACTGCCACTCGGCCACTGTTGTCACCCATATGACCTGTGCACGGAACTGATCGCCCGCCAGTCCGGTGTGGAAATCACCGATGAGCATGGCAAGCGACTGCGGGTGCCTCTTGACGTGAATACGAACGTATCTTGGGTCGGCTATGCCAATCGCGCGATTCGCGCCCAAGTCGAGCCGGTGCTGCAACGGCTCCTGCAAGAGCGCGGGCTGCTGCCTCCGAAAGGTGCCGATGACGTGGCACACTGAGAAACCGCCACCATCCGCGTCGCCGGACCTCACGCGTTTCGTGGAGGCCCTGAACGAGCACGCCGGGTTCTTCGCATCGCAGACGGCGCTCCGTGTCGCCCGCGCTCCGGGCCGGCTTGACCTCCTGGGTGGCATCGCGGATTACTCCGGGTCACTCGTGCTGCAACTGCCGCTGAGCGTGGCGACTTATGTAGCCGCGCAGCCCGTTGATGCGCCGCGTATCACTATCCGCAGCCTCTCGGTCGAACCCGCGGACGCTGACCCGGAAGTATCGATCCCATTGGCTGCACTGGTCCCCGCGCGCGAACCTCTGACTTACCCAACTGTGAACGCCTTGCTCGCCAGCGATCCTCGCCGACGTTGGGCGGCCTACGTGGCGGGTGCGTTCGTCGTGCTGCAGCGCGAGTGTCGCGCAAGCTTCGCACATGGGTCGCGCGTGCTGATCCATTCCGACGTGCCGGTCGGCAAGGGCGTCAGTTCGTCCGCCGCGCTGGAGGTCGCCGCCATGCGCGCGATCTGTGCCGCGTACGGACTTGCCCTGGAAGCCCGCCGAGCCGCCCTGCTGTGTCAGAAGGTTGAGAATCTGGTCGTGGGAGCGCCGTGCGGCGTAATGGACCAGATGACGGCGGCATGCGGCGAGGAGGGGCGTCTGTTGGCGCTGTTATGCCAGCCGGCTGAATTGCGGGGCACGGTTCGAATACCGGATGACCTCGAAATCTGGGGGATCGATTCGGGTATCCGTCATGCCGTGTCCGGCGCGGATTACGGCTCCGCTCGTTGCGGCGCCTTCATGGGCTACCGCATCATCGCCGAGCTGGCGGGGCTGAAGGTCGTGCGGCGCGGCGAAGGCCGTATGGAGATCGAAGATCCATGCTGGCGGGGGTACCTGGCAAACATCGAGCCGTCGGCGTGGGAAGAACGTTTCCGGGCCCATGTGCCGGCAAAGCTCAGCGGCGGCGAGTTCCTTGATATGTATGGCGGCTTCACCGATACGGCGACCTGCGTCGAGCCAACGCAAATGTACGCCGTGCGGCAGCCAACCGCGCATCCGATCTACGAGCACCATCGCGTGCGTTTGTTTGCCACTTTACTCCAACGCTCATCGATCGACGAAGAAGCGCTGCGGCTGCTCGGCGAACTCATGTATCAGTCGCATGCCAGCTACAGCGCCTGCGGGCTGGGGTCTGACGGAACCGATCAGCTCGTGGAGGCGGTACGCCGCGCGGGACCGGCGGCCGGTCTTTATGGCGCCAAGATCACCGGCGGTGGCAGCGGCGGCACGGTCGCCCTACTCGCACAGCGCGGGGCCGAGCGCCAAGTCCGCCGCATCGCCGAGCAGTATCAGTCCCATACGGGGCGGCGGACAACGCTTTTCGGCGGCTCGTCTCCCGGAGCGTTTCGATGCGGGACATTCCGGATGGTCGCCATGTAGGAGGGTCGGCCAAGAACTCGGGTGGCGCAGGCGTCCAGCAAAAAAAGCTGCACGGCCAAACGCAGGCAGAGCTCCTGCAGCTCCTCCAGCGCAGCGGACTCGGCCCATGCTGGGTCGACCTCGTACGTGGCGGCGATCGCCACCGGTCGGTCGTCATCGTCGACGCAGAGTGAAAAGAGCGGGTCGCCGAAGACGTCCGACACGTCGTGTGTGAACGGGACCTTCATCAGCGGCCGGCCGCGGAGGATCGCCGGCCGGCACGACAACGCCCAGACCTTTTCAGGCGATCCTGGGGCCACACGGCGCGCATATCGTGGCAACCTCCTGGGGCAAAGCTACAATCGGCCAGCGGAAACTGGTTGAGGGTACGGCGCTGATGCGAATTGTGTTTTTGGGTACCGGCGAGTTTGCGTGCCCGGCATTGCGGGCGCTCGTGGCGGCCGATCACGAGATTGTCGCGGCGATCAGTCAGCCGGATCGGCCCGGCGGCCGCGGCCTGACCGTCAGGCCGACGCCGATCCATGTGGTGGCCGACGAACTCGGCATCCGCCACATTCAGGCTGAGGACGCTAACGCGCTGCACGTCCAGGACGCGCTTGCCGACGTGGAGATCGGCGTGGTCGCGGCGTTTGGCCAGAAGATCGGCAAAACGCTGCTCGAAGCGCTGCCGCGCGGGTGTGTGAACATCCACGGCTCCCTTCTGCCGAAGTATCGGGGGGCGGCACCCTTTCAGTGGGCGGTCATTAATGGCGACGAAACCACCGGCGTCACCGTCTTTCAGCTCAACGAACGCTGGGACGCCGGCCCGATCTGGGGCCAGCGCGAGCTGCGCATCGGCGAGACCGAGACGGCGGCGGAGCTTCACGACCGGCTCGCGCGACTCGGCGGCGAGCTGGTCGTCGACATCCTCGCGCTGATCGAACGCGGCGCGGCGCGGCCTGTGCCGCAGGACGCTTCGCAGGCCACCCGGGCTCCGAAGCTCTCCCGCAAAGATAGCCAGATCGACTGGTCGCAGCCGGCCTTCAACGTCGTGCGGCGGATCAACGGTCTCTGGTCGTGGCCGGTCGCGACGTGCCTGTTTGCAGCGCAGGGCGGGAAGAAAGAGCGCTTGCAATTGGCCCGGGCGCAGGTCGCGGACACAGCGCCCCAGCCCACGCCGGAGTTCCCTCCGGGCGCATTCCTGGCAGACCAAACGGTGCAAGCCGGCCGCGGGCGCGTGCGGCTGCTTGAGGTCAAGCCTGCGGGCGGTAAACTGATGCTTTTCGAGGCATTCGCGCGTGGGCGGCAGGTGCGACCGCCGGTCCGCTTGCTCCCGCTTGAAGGGCTATGACCAATCTGGAGGTCAACCACCCGGATGAGGCCGGCCCGCTGAGCGGTCGCGAGGCCGCTTTTCAGGCCGTGCACGCGGTGTTGTGCGGACGCCGTTTCGTCAACGAAACGCTCGCGCAACTGCGGGAGCAGCGTCGGCTTGAGGGGCGGGAAGCGGCGCTGGCAACGGAAGTTGCGCTGGGCGCAGTGCGGCACGCGATTACGATTGAGCACGTACTGCGGGCGGTCGCGCGTTTTGACGAACGCCGGCTGAAGCCCGGTCTCCGGGCGATTCTTCTTGCGGCTGGCTATCAGATCATCTGGATGGAGCGCATCCCGGAGTTCGCCGCAGTTGACGAAGCGGTCGAACAGGCGCGCCGCCACGTTGGTGGTCGCGCGCCGGGGATGGTAAATGCCATATTAAGAAGCCTGACGCGGGCGATCGAACAGCGGCGCGGCGCGTGGCAGCCGCGCGATCCCAAGCACGTCCGCGTAAGCTGGGATCAGGCTTGCGCGTTCCAGACCCACGTGTTGCCCGCCCCCGAGGAGAAGGGGCTTGTCGAGCACTTGGCAGCGGCAACAGGAGAACGGTCCGCCCGTTATCGCACGCTCGTCGAGCACTTTGGCGAGCAGCAGGCTGAGCCGATCGCATGGGCCACGCAGGCGGTTCCGGTCACGGTCTTGCACCGCCACACCTTGCGAATCAACCCCGGCGTTTTTCAAACACGGATCCGGGAGACGTTCGGCGACGCCGCCGAATGGACGCCAGACGCTGTGTTCTTGCCGCCGGCAGTGAATGTGGTGGATACGGCGCTTTTTCGAGAGGGGCGGGTATACGTACAGGATGTGACGGCCCGCACCGCGGCGCTGCTGGTGGGTGCACGTCCGGGTGAAAGCGTGCTGGACTTCTGCGCGGCGCCCGGCGGCAAGTCGATCGTACTGGCCCAACAGATGGGTGATCGCGGTGAAGTGGTCGCCTGCGACGCATCGCCTGACCGCATCTTGCGCGTGCGGGAAAACGCGCAGCGCCTGCGCTTGACGAGCATCCGCACGCACCTGATCCAGACCAGCGACGCTTCCGAATCCGACCTGACGCGCACATTCGACGCCGCTTTGGTCGACGTCCCGTGCACGAACACGGGGGTAATTGCGCGCCGGCCGGAGGCCCGGCTGGGGCTGACCACTGAAAAGCTGGCGTCGCTGGTGGAGTTGCAAACCGCGCTTTTGCGCCGCGCGGCCGCCAGCGTGCGTCCCGGCGGACGGCTCGTTTACAGTACGTGCAGCATCGAGCCGCAGGAGAACGAGCAGATCGTCGAAGCGTTCGTGGCCGAGAACCCGGCTTGGGAACTGGTGACGTCGGAGACGACCTTGCCCACCTGGGGGCCGCGGCTCTCCGACTGGCGCGATGGCGGGTTTGCGGCCCTGCTGGTGCGAGGGGCGGGGTAGGGATTCGAGGATTCGCGGCGGATACGCTAGTTGATGCTTTCTTGCCTTTGAATCCCAGAACCCTCGGACCCCGGGATCCTATCTTCCTTCGTACAGCCGGGTGCCGAGCATGTCGTCCAGCTCCGGCTCGGCAAGGATCTTCTTAACGATGGCCTCGATGTCGTACTCCAGGCGCACGAACTCGACCTGGTCAATGCTGCATTGCATGGCCTGCTTGACCAGGCTGGCCGGACCAGGGTTGTCCGACTGTGCGCTCTCGTGGGGGTAGACCAGCACGTAGCCGGCCCGCGGGTCGCGGTCGCGCGGCTGGCCCACGCTACCGACGTTAATGATCGCCCGTTCCTCGTCGATCTCGAAGAACGGCGAGTCGGGCAACTCGTTGGGTGGATCGAAATACGGGTCGTCGAGGAAGACGCCGGGCTGGTGTGTGTGCCCGAGGAAGCATAGCCGCGCGTCGAGCCGCTCGAAGTTGGCGAGGACCTTTTGCGGGTTGGTAAACACGTCTTCGGGGAAGATGTATTCGTTAATCGGGCGGCGCGGCGAGGCGTGCACGTAGAGAATGTCGTTCTCCATCACGCGAACCGGCAACTTCCCGAGGAACTCCCAGCGGGCACTACGCGTCTCAGCGTCGGACTCCGCCGCGAGCACCTGCCGAGTCCAATAGGCGGCCCGCTCAGCGGCGACATTGAAGTTTGTCGGCTCGTAGAGGACGGCGTGGTCATGGTTGCCCATTATGCACAGGCGGCACTTTTCGCGAACCAGATCGATACATTCCAGCGGGTTGGGACCGTAACCGATCACGTCGCCCAGGCACACGATCTCCGTGACGCCACGTTGCTCGATGTCGGCAAGAACCGTGTTGAGCGCCTCAAGATTACTGTGAATGTCGCTGATGATTGCAAACATCAGTTTGACGTCGAGCTACGCGTCGGCTTCCTCAGGCGGTTCGGCTTCCTCGGGGATCAGGACCGGCCAGCGCTCTTCGATCCGGTATCGGCGGCCGCAGGCGCTGCAGACCAGGCAGTCGTCGCGCAGTTCGAGCTTGGCCCGGCACTCGGGAACAGGGCACACCAGGATTCTCAGCAACTGCGCGTTGATCGAAGGCATCGCGGTACACGCCGAGCTGACGGCTGAACAAGAGCCCGTAAGATAGGGGTACGGTCCCTCCAAATCAATCGGCAGGGTTGAGAGAGCGACTTTTCCTCGCTTTGACCGCCCCACAGCTACCAGTCGCGCCAATCGGGCACGTAGTGGGGGGCGTTATCGGGCCCGACCGAGCCGATCCCGAACCGCTCTGAGGTGATCAGTTCGGGATTGGGCGGCAGCCAAGCCACGTGGCCATCGGCATGAACAGAATTCGTCAGCCCGTCATGACGAAAAGAGGTGGTGGGACTCTGGTTCTGCCGCCAGCGGCCGGGGCCGTCATACAGGAATGGCGGATCGAGCAACGCGGTATTCTTCTGACCGCCCGGCCAGGCGAGCATCGTGTCGGCAAAAACGAACAGGCGCTGTGGGTCCGCGAGCGTATCTATATTCTGCCAGGGACGGCGGCCGATCGAAAAGGACCAACCGGGCGTGTGCGGCGGGCACAGGAAATAGCCGTTGTAACCGTAGGTGCTGGTGATTGACCCCGACCAGCCCTGCATAGTTTCGTAGCTCCCCGGGGGCTGTGCGGGGCATTCGTAAACGCTGCGCTCGCGCAGCTCGCTACGCAGGTAGGGCCAGGTGAAGCCCTTGGTGTAGTCCACGCCGGCGGCTTCGTCCCGGCCCCACCAGTAGGTCGGCGGGAACTCGCGCGAGTACGCCAATGGCATCGCCAGGCCGTGGTGGTCGAAGGCGTACAAGTGAAAGGCGTAGCCGAGCTGGCGGAGGTTACTGGCACATTGGGCACGTTTGGCTTGGCCGCGCGCGCGGCCGAAACCGGGCAGCAGGACGGCCAACAGCATCGCAATGATCGCGACGACCACAAGTAGCTCGATCAAAGTAAAAGCGCGCCGGGGTTTCATCGATCCACCCACATCGGTTCGCCGGGCCGGTCATCCCGAAGGAGCGCAGCGGCTGAGGGATCTGGCCGCGCTTCACAGTGCGGGCCGGATTCCTCGCTGCGCTCGGAATCACCAACCGGCCAAACGCAAGATGTATTAGCGCTCCGTCCGATTCGCAGCTCAGCGTTTAAGACACTTCCTCTCACGGACAAGCCTCGCCGTAAACGGCTAACACGCCGGCCAGGTCGCTTAGGTCCACCGTGCCATCGCGGTTCAGGTCGGCGTCGGAATTGAAGTCTGCATCGCCGCGTGAGGTGCCGTACGCGGCCAGCAGCGTGGCCAGGTCCGACAGGCCGACGGTTCCGTCGCCATCGAGATCGGCAAGGCACGCGGGCGACGGATCGAAGGCCAGCAGGCCCGCTTGGCCGAATGAGTAGACCGTGCCGTCGGCAATGGCCGGGCTGCCACCTGCGCCGACGTGGTGGGCGACGATGAAGTCCGGAGCGCCGGGCGTCGTCGCGGTATCCAGAATGTACAAGTCGGTGTACGGACCAAAGAAGCTCGTGCCGTCATCGTTCGGCGTGCCGGCGTAGAGGTAGCCGCGGGCGTAGGCCGGCTGGTGCGTCCAGCCGCCCACGACCAGCTCGCCGCCGGTATCCACATGGGTGTCCCACAGTGCCGTGACCGAGCCGCCGTTGTCCTGGAAAGCTTGGATCTTGACGACCGATTCGCCAAATTGAATGCCGGCCGAAAGGCAAATGCGGCCGTCGTCGGTGACGATCGGGATCGATTCGGTGCGTTCGCACGGCGCCACCCATTCGATTTCGCCGGTGGCTGCGTCAAGCTTGAACAGCCCACTGTTATTGCCGCTGCCGTAGAAAACGTAGCTGGCGGCGTAGACGTAACCGTTGCGGGCGCACACGCCGCCGTAAAAGCTCGAGTATTGTGGAGATCCCGACAGCTCGACGTCGGTTTCCCTCACGAGCGACCCGTCGAGCGCGTCAACCGCCTTGACGATGCCTTCGGTACTGGCGGCGTAGACGACGCCGTTTGCATACGCGGGGGTGTTACCGCCGCTGCCTGGCAGCGAAACGCTCCAAACGATTTCGCCGGGCTCGTACGGGTTGTGGGCGGCCTCGAACGGATCGACGTTGATGCCGTACAGTTTTGCGGAACTGCCCGCGTCATCATAGTCGGCGATGAACGCGCGATTCGCCGGGGCCCCGTCGTCGAGCAGATCGGTACTCACGGCCGGCGACGAGTTGACAATCAAGAGGTCCAGCGGCGTTTGCCACGCGACCGCGCCGCTCGCCGTGTCGAGCGCGTAGAGGGTCTGTCCCGAACCGAGCAGCACCGTCTGGTTGCGCACGTCCACGGCCGGGCTGGCCCAACTGTCGTAGATGTCGATCTCGATCGGCGTTGCCCAGAGGCGCGTGCCTTCGGCGAGGTCGTAAGCGATCACCAGGTTGCCTTCGTGAACGTCATTGACAAAGCGCCGTGCGTTCACGAAGACTCGTCCACCATGAACGGCCGGTCCGCTGCGCCAGACGTATTCTTCGTCAGAGCCGGGTGTTGTGGACCAGCGAATCGTATCGAGATCACGAGTCGCGCGCGGCGCAGTTGCCGTGCGGGCCGAGTCACCAGCGTAGTGCGGCCATTCGACCGCATCGGCAAGTGGTACGCACATCGAAAAAACGAGAGTTGCTGCTGAGATGGTTCGCACGAGTGACATTGTCTGCTCTCCTGTTCCACCAGGCGGTTCTCCCGGCCACCAGCGCGGCCGATGCACGCCGCCTTGACAGGCGTGCGGTTGCCGTCAATTGGGCGCGATCAGTGGCCGGCGTGATCGTTCGACGCGGTCCGCAGCTCGATACTATGCACGCCGTTGCCGGCTCCGGAGGCCGTGTATCGTCCGCTCGCCTGCGGAAGCGAAATTGACCCGATGGTGGGAGAAGTTTGATCGGACCGACATGCCGGCCTACCTCACCCGCGGAGGCAACCGCAGTTTTCGGTCACACTGGCAGGTCTTCTGACTCCCGGGCTCGCGCGAGATGCTATCGCAATCGTCGCGCCTACTCACCGCGCCTTCTCGGCCGCTTTGCGGCCAATGGCCTGGGTGCGGCTTTCGTTCCCGGTCACAGCGGCGG
>JBHHZX010000151.1:0-8965 GCA_046758265.1 Phycisphaerae bacterium | reverse complement strand
CGAAGGCGGTATTCGGCGGACTGGGGCAGAACCTGTTCAATCCTGCGATGGTTGGCCGGGCGTTTCTGATGATTTGTTTCCCCGCCGCTATGGGCGTCTGGCTCGAACCGGGAACGCTGCACCGTATTGGTGACGCGAGCATCGACGGCGTGACCATGGCGACGCCGCTGGCCGCCGCGGCCGATCCAGACGTTGGCGTCCCGCTCTTGCGCCAATTGTTCCTGGGTAAGGTCGGCGGTTGCGTCGGCGAGACCAGTGCCTTGGCCGCCTTGATCGGCGGCGTGTACCTCGTCATCCGCCGGGTCGCGGACTGGCGACAGCCGGTGGCGGTGCTGGTTACCGCCTTCGTCTTTGCCTTCATCGCCCACTGGGCGTCCCCGGGCATGCTCGACGAGGGGCTCCTCGCGCGATTGGGTAGGGAAAACGCCGGGACGCTGTCGATCGCGTTCACGGGCGCCGTTTTCCACCTGAACAGCGGTGCGTTGATGTTTGGCGCGTTCTTCATCGCGACGGATTACGTCGGGGCCCCGATTACGCCGATCGGGCGAGTGATTTTCGGCATCGGCGTCGGCGTATTCGTGATGCTGATCCGCCTGTTCGGGGCGTATCCCGAGGGCGTCATGTTCGCGATCCTGATCATGAACTCCCTGACGCCCCTGATTGAACGCTGGACGGTGCCGACGCCCTACGGCGGCAAAACGACGGCGTGAGAGAGAACGACGGTATGCAGCATCGGCGTTGACGACTCGATGCGGGAAGACGGGATCGGTGAGACCGTGACCAAGTTCATTAGTCAGTCGTGGCTGGTAATGGTGATGGGGATCGTGTTCGCCAGCCTGCTGGCCGAGGCCCAGATCTCGCTAAGCAGCCGAATCAAGGAAAACCAGGTGAGGGCGCTGAACGAAGCGATCCGCGCGGTCGTCCCGGGAACGAGGACGACCGAGACCATTCAGATCGAGGGACACGATCGGGGCGTGTACAAGTGTCTTGACGATGACGGCCAGCTCGTCGGCTGGGCCCTGGATGCCATCGGCACCGGCTTCGTGGACAAGATCCGGCTCGTGGCCGGGTTGGATCCGGCCGGCGAGAAGATCACCGGCATTAAGGTGATCGATAACGTGGAGACACCCGGCCTCGGCAACAAGATCGAGGACCCCGATTGGGCCGGGCAATACAAAGGGCTGGACGCCACGCGCGCGATCAAGGTCCAAAAGCGTCGGCCGATCGCCGGCGAGAACGAGATTCAGGCGATCACCGGGGCCACGTGGTCCAGCCGCTACGTGACGGATATCGTGAACGAAATCATCGCCAAGATAGGGCCGGAGCTCGATAAGCATCGCTAGAAGACGCGGGAGGCAAGACTCCATGGCGGACGAAAACGGTTCGGATCTCGAACAACTCAAAGCCGGCCTGTGGTCGAATAACCCGGTGCTCGTGCAGCTCCTGGGCATGTGTCCGGTGCTGGCGGTGTCGAACTCGCTGGAGAACGCCCTGGTGATGGGCGGGGCGGCCACGTTCGTGGTGGTCATGTCCAACCTAATCACCAGCTCGCTGCGGAATCTGATCCGGCCGCACGTGCGGATCCTGATCTTTACGCTGACGATTGCCACCTTCGTGACGCTCGCCGACCTGTTCCTCAAAGCCTACATGTACGACGTCAGCAAGAAGCTCGGAGCGTTCGTGCCACTGATCATCGTGAACTGCATGATCATCTGCCGGGCCGAGGTGGTGGCGATCAAGAGCGACGTACCGCGCTCATTGGCCGACGCGTTCGGGATCGGTCTGGGCTTCACCTTCGCCTTAAGCATTCTCGGCACCATCCGCGAGTTGCTGGGGTCAGGCAGCCTGCTGAACTTCCCGTTGGTGGCGAAAGAAACCGTTGACGTGCACGCCTGGGTGATCATGGTCTTGCCGCCCGGCGCGTTTCTCACGCTTGGGGCCTTCATCGGCACGGTGAATCACCTGCGGGCCAAGAAAGCCCGCGGAGGTGCCTGATGGACTTCGGAGTGCTCGTCGGCATCTTCCTCGGCGTCGCTTTGGTCAACAACCTCGTGTTTTCGGGGTTCCTGGGAATCTGCCCCTTCCTGGGCGTCTCCCGCAAGATCGACATGGCCTTCGGTATGGGCTGTGCCGTCACCTTCGTCATCACCGTTTCCGGCGTGGTGACCTGGCTGATCGTACATGCGATTCTCACGCCAATCGGCACGGCGTGGCTCGCCGATCCCGGCGCACTTTACTTCCTCAAATACGTCGCCTTCATCATGGTCATCGCCTCGATGGTGCAGCTCGTGGAGATGTACCTGAAGAAGTTCTTCCCGCCGCTGTATACGGCGTTTGGCGTGTTCCTGCCGCTGATTACAACGAACTGCGCGATCCTGGGCACGTGTCTGTACATTGACATGAAGCCTGAAACACAAAACCTGCTCAGCGCGATCGTCTACGCTTTCGGCGGCGGCCTCGGCTTCCTGATGGCGATTACAATCATGGCGGGCATTCGCGAGCACATTACGTTCAGTGACGTGCCCAAGCCGCTGCAGGGAGCGGGGATCACGCTGCTGGTGGCCGGCATCCTGGCCCTGGCGTTCATGGGCTTCATGGGGATCGGCAGGTAACTCTGCGGAGGCCGGAGAATGACCATAGCGATGGCCGCGATAGTGCTGTTCGGATTGACGCTCATATTCGCCGGTCTGCTCGGCATCGCAAAGGAGAAACTGCGGGTCGAGGAAGACCCCCGCATTGAGCAGGTCGTCGATGTCTTGCCGGCCGCGAACTGCGGCGGCTGCGGCTATGCCGGCTGCGCGGACTTCGCCAAGGCCGTCGTCGAGCAGCGGGCCGGGTGCGAGGCCTGTCCCGTCGGCGGCTCAAAGACGGCGGAAAAGGTGGCGGCGATCCTCGGCGTCGAGGTGGTCAAGACGTATCCCTACCGGCCGGTGATTCACTGCGGAGCCAAGACTCACCAGAAGCTGGGCTGTGTGCCGTATGAGGGCGTGCAGACGTGTGCCGAGGCGCACATCGTCGGTGTGACGCAGGCCTGCACCTACGGCTGCCTGGAGTTCGGCGACTGCGTCGAGTCGTGCGACTTCGACGCGATGCGCATGGAAGACGGCCTGCCGATCATCAATTACGACAAGTGCACCGGGTGCGGGGCCTGCACAAAGGCCTGCCCGCGCGACCTGATTGAGCGCATCCCGTTCAAGCAGGAAGAGATGCTCGTGGTGGCCTGCTCAAACAAGGAGCCGGTGAAGCTCGTCAAGCAGGTCTGCACCGTCGGGTGTGTTGGTTGCGGCCTCTGCCAGCGGCTGTTCGCCGACCTGTTTGAGATCAAGGACAATTTGGCATACCTCAACTACGAGAACTACAGCGGCGAGGAAGACCTCAAGCCGCTCTTCAAGAAATGTCCCGCCGAGGTGCTGATCTATTTCGGGCCGCCGAAACCGCACTATGCGAAAGAACTCGCCAAAGAGGAAGCCGCTGCGGCTGCGGCAAGCAACTGATCCAGCGAAGTGGTTCTCTCTTGGGCCGATCGGTAACCCTGAAGAGCCGCGTGCTTCAGCCCGCGCGGCCGGTCGCAGCGAGTCAGCCTCTGCCGTGCGCTTGAGGCCGCGCAGACTGAAGTCTGTGGCTCCGCTTCGATGTCTGCGGCTCGTCTTCGGGCGGAAGTTTACTCAACCAGGTACTTGTCGAAGCCGGCGGTTTTCTCGATGATCGGCTGGTCGCCCGGGCCGGTGATCCACATGACCTCGATTTGCGGCGCCCGGCCGGTTTCGAGCAACTTCCTGCCCTCGTCGATGCTCAATACGCTGAAGGCTGTGCTCCAGGCATCGGCGGTGAGGCCGTCGCCGGCAATGACGGTCACGCTGGGGGCCTGTTCGGCCGGCCGGCTCGTGCGTGGATCGATAATGTGCGAGTAACGTTTGCCGTCGATTTCGTAGAAGCGCTGTTGCACGCCGGAGGTCGCGGCCGCCCGGTCCGAAAGTTTCAGGACGGCAATGACGCCCTCTCGGAACGGATGTCTTACGCCGATGCGCCAGGGTTTGCCGTCCCGCTTCGTTCCGACCGCCAGCACGTCGCCGCCGACGTCCACGAGTACGCTGGCGGCGCCGGCGCGCAGCATCGCCTTGGCAGCCAGATCGAGCGCGTAGCCCTTGGCAATGCCGCCGAGATCAACTTGGATGCCGTTTAGCACTATCGACACGGTGCGACTCTGGGCGTTGAGCGCGAGCTTGTCCGGACCGACGAGGGCCCGGGCGTGGCTAAGGTCCTGGTCGGACGGCAGCCGGTTTTCGGCTGCGGCCTTTTTCCACAACGTAACGAGCGGCCGGCAGGTCACGTCGAACGCGCCGCCACTGGCTTCGGCGATCTCCACCGCGCGCTGCAGGCAGTGAAACGTTTCCGGCGACAGTTGCAGGCTTTCGCCGCCGGGCAGCCGGTTGAGCCGGCCGATCTCGCTGTCGGCGATGTAGTCGCTCATCAGGCGGTTAACATCCTCGAGCCGACCGTACCCCGCCTCGACCGCTGCGGAAGCGGTTTGCTCATCGGCCGCGACGGCGGTGAGGGTCGCGAACGTGCCCATGATTTCCCGCGCGCGGGCCGCCGTCGCCGGACCGGTCTCGTGCTCGCAACTGCTGAGCGACGATACCGCGCACACAGCCAGCCACACGGTCGTCTTGCGTCGCATGAGATTGGCTCTCGGCAAAGGTCCTTGAGAGTCAGGCGCTCGCGCCGTCGTCGCTCAAGGTATTCTCCGGCCGCGGTTGGCCCGCTGCAATCGGTGGCAGCCGGGCCCCGTGCCAGCCGCGTCGCTCGCTGCGTCGAGTCCGCCCGGAGAGCCGGTGCGTTGGGCGCCGCAGACGCTGGCGCGGGTTTTCGGCAGCAGGGGTAGCGGCAGCCGAGCGGTTATCGGGGTCCTTAAGCGCATTTTCACGCAGAAGTTGCGCACTTTTGCTCAGTTTGGAGGCGCTCCGGCCGAGAATTCGGCGGCGTCGAGCCCCGGGGACCGAAGAAAACCTTGGCAGTCAAGGGGAGCGACGCTAGCCTATCGAGATTACGGCGTCCTGGCACATAAGTTGCCTCGGAACGCCGTACTGACATCCAGCGACGGGCCTGGCTCGTTGGCGGATTGACCCAGCAATACGAGCGGCCGAGAGGCGGTCGCCGACCCATGCCGAAGGGAGAAAAAAATGGCGAAATACAAGATCGAGATCGATCGCGACACCTGCATCGGCGATCAGCTTTGTTGCAGCGAAGCGCCCAAGACGTTCGACGTAGACGACGAGGGCATCGCGGTGGTCACGGACCCCGGGGGCGACGAGCCCGATCTCATTCTGGCCGCCGCCAAGAGTTGCCCGGTGGACTGCATCTTCCTGCACGACAACGACTCCGGCGAGAAGGTCTGGCCGGAGGACTAGCCACCATCAAGAATACTGACCGAGTCGGCGCGCCGGGCGACCGGGACACGTCGGTCGCCTGGCAACGTGAGCCTGCCTGCATTTCCAGAGTTCTCCTTCTTCCTTACGACGGACAGGCGCGCGTTTGCGATCGCGCTCGTTCGCCGTTTCGTATTACTCATCCCGCTCCTGTTGACAGATCGCGAAGCTGGCGGGTACACGTCCACGGGTCTCCTGTAAGTGTCGCCGAGAGCGTTCCGGCGCGACATACGCGGTAGCGCTGGGAGTAGCCACGCCATGAAAGCCAATCTGCTGACGATTGCCGTGTTGTTGAGTTTGCCGGGACCGCTCGGGCTAGCGCAGCAAGGCGACGCGCTCGACGAAGCGCTCGCGCTGGTCGGGATGCGTCGGGCCGACCTGGGTTGGAAGCCGAAAAGCTGGTGGCCGCGGTTCCCCGACGTGCCCTACAAGCTTCGGGCATTTGACGCGCTGTTCGCCGAGCCGCTCGACGCGATCACCTTCACGAGGTCGTTGGCCAAGACTGCCTGGGAAAAGCTCGATCCGACCGAACTCGATCAAGACCAGGGGCGTACGAGTCCCCACACCAACCTGTTCGCGGCGGTGCAGCGGCTGGGGATCGATCCCAAGTTCGGCGGCTTCCGCGGCTACACCGCGAACGTGCTCGCCCCGCAAACGCCGCTCGACGAAGCAATCCTCAAGCTGACCGAAGCAGCGCACCGGCCGACACGCATCTCGACCTTCGGTATGGAGTTACCGTACCCGAAACCGAAGGAAGAACTGGCTGAGAAGGTCAAGGCATTGCCGGAGGGCGTCAGCCCGATTCTCGGCCAGCTCGTGCTGAACATCATCGACGCGCACTACTGGGCCGAGCTCGCGTTCCGCAAGGTGGACGGTGACGACCGCATGGTTGTGGCGACACGTTACAACGTCGGCGAGGAGATGATCGACGCGTTCGACTATTGCCCGCAGATCGACGACGTGGCCCGCACGTGGGACGAGGCCAGCATGTGGTACGCCGGACAGAAATGCGTGCAGGCCCTCGATAACGCGCGCATCGCGCTCAAAAAGCTCGAACTGAAGGACGTGCCCGATTTCGCATTCGACTGGGAGTCGCCCTGGGGCTGGATTCGCATTCGCGGCGGCGGGAATGACCGGGTCGACGGCACCGACATACTCCTGATTGTCGACCTGGGTGGCGACGACAGGTACTTTGGCGCCGTAGCTGCCTCGAACGCCAAGCTGCCGATCAGCTTGCTCCTGGATTTGGCCGGCGATGATGTCTACCGATCAGACGTTTCTTTCGGGGGACCCGGCCCATCTGTTGAATCACCGGGTTGGAAAGGCACTCCCGGCACTCCGGCCCAAGGCGCCGGCATTTGCGGCGTCGGCGTGTTGCTCGACAATACAGGCAACGACGAATACCACGCCGTCCGCTATGCCCAGGGCGTCGGCCAGTTCGGGCTCGGGCTGTGCGCCGATCTCGCGGGTGACGACCTTTACGGTGTCAGATATAGCGGCCAGGGTTGCGGGTACTTCGGCATCGGGCTGCTGTTCGACGCCGCCGGTGACGACCGGTACAAGATCTACGCCGACGGGCAGGGGCTGGGCGGCGTCGCGGGCGTCGGCGTCCTCGCCGACCGCAGCGGGGACGACGAATACACCGCCGTCCGCGAGCATTCCGTCACCGGTCGCCCGTCCTACCATTCATCCGGCCTCGACGTGGGTGTCTCCAACGCCCAGGGCTGCGGCATGGGCCGGCGTGGCGACGGGGCGGACGGCCACTCCTGGGCCGGCGGACTCGGTGCGCTGCTCGACGGGGAGGGTGACGACGTCTACACCTCCGGAAACTGGTCCATGGGCACCGGCTATTGGTTCGGCATCGGTGTTCTGCACGATCGCGCGGGTAACGATGAATACCATGGGGCCGTCTGGTCACAGGCCACCGGAGCGCATTTCTGTATCGGCGTACTGATCGACGAGTCCGGCGACGACCAACATCTGACCGAGGCGAACGCCAACAATAGCATCGCGTTCGCCCACGACTTCACCCACGCCATCCTGCTCGATGCCGGAGGAAACGACATCTACGACGCTCGGCAGCATGGGATCGCGTATTCGATAAACCGCAGCGTGGCGATGCTGATCGACGCCGGCGGAGACGACACGTATAAGAGCGAGAAGACCGAGCGGCCGGGCTTTGCCCAGAACAGGGCGGGGTTCCGCGCCCGCGACGGCGTGAGCACCTACTTCGCCGACACGACCTCTATCGGTCTGTTCCTCGATATCGGCGGCAACGACACGTACTGGAGCGAAGAGTTCAAGAACAACAGCCACTGGCTCGACCCGCCCGACTCGCCGAACTGGGCCGACCGCAACTTCTCCGTCGGCGTCGACCGCGCCGACGGCACCGTCGATTTCACGCCGATACCGGTTCGGTCGCCGACCGGTGGAACGGGCGGAGCGTTGTCCGGGCCGAACGCTGCCGCGTCATCTGATACGCGTCGCTGAGCGTTCAGATCGGTAGGGTGCGTCTTGACGCACCGAGCTGATCTGGCTGAGCGTTCAGATCGGTAGGGTGCGTCTTGACGCACCGAGCTGATCTGGCTGAGCGTTCAGTCTTCCAGGTACGTCAGCACCTCCTGCCAGAACGGGCCCGGCTCGTCCTCGCCCCACCGGCTCAGCGCCGCCTCGATCGTCGCCAGCAGCAGCGGTCACATGGACGGCGTAGTGGCGGCCTCCCAGGCCTCAGCCGCCTGGGCTGGCGTGAGCGCGTACATCGGGCAGGCGATGTTTACGCAGTCGGTCGTGTAGCAGTTGTTCACTTAAAGGAACGTGAAGGGATCGATGTCCAGCTCGTCGAACTCTCCGTCGCAGTTGCAGTCGCCGTGGTACACCCGGCTGCCTTCCAGGCCGGGGAATAGTTCTGCGTACTGCTCCGGATAGTGCATCGCGGTCAGGAACAGATCGTTCTCATTGTCCGCCGCATTCACGCCCCCGTCGTTGTTCATGTCGCCCCGCCAGCGCTGAATCTCCCAAATCGGTACCACCGGCGTGTTGCCGTAGTAGACGGTGTCGGCGATGCTGACCGTGGCCCCCGTCTCCCAGACGTCGCCCGGATCCCAGCCGTCGTAGTCAATCGCAATCGCCCCATTGTCAAGCAGGTAGTTCGCGCTGATTTCGTGTCCGGGCGCGTTGTTCCGCAGCGACCCCCGAATATGTATCCGGCCACCATAAATGCCCCCAGGGGGCCAATAAAACAGTATCGTGCCGAGCAAATCTCCCCCGATGTCGAGGGTGCCGCGAAGATACGCCGTAAGGGGGTAGAAGACGATCGCCCCCGTTACCGATCCCTTCACAACGATGTAGCCACTCTCGTGGACAACGCGTAACCAGATAGTGCCCTCGCAGTCGCCTCCGATAGAGATCTGTCCGGCGACCAGGCCGGGGATCTGGATCATGCCGTCGGGCCCCAGATCTCCTTCGACATCGATCCCCGCCGTTGGCGTCGGGAGCGAACCCTGGACCAACAGGTCCCCAACGAGGTTGCCGTCGACGTG
>JBHHZX010000150.1:0-8966 GCA_046758265.1 Phycisphaerae bacterium | reverse complement strand
CCCAGCGGCCGAGCCTGACGAGCCAATCCGACCTGGCCGAAATCGAAGCGGTACTGCAAGCGCGCCTGCCGGTTTACGAAGCGACCGCCGATCACGTGGTCAGCACCGCCGGCCGCTCCATTGAACAGGTCGTCGAAGCAATCCTGGAACTGCTCGGCAGCGCCACGGGCGCGACGGAAGAATCGTGATGACGGACGGCGTGATTGGTCTGTTCATTTACTTGACCGGCCTGTGCGTCGGAAGCTTCCTCAACGTGGTCATCTATCGGCTGCCGCGCGGCCTCTCGATCTCGAAGCCGGCCTGGTCGTTCTGCCCCCTCTGCAAGACGACGCTACGGTGGTACGACAACCTGCCGGTGCTCGGCTGGCTGCTGCTGCGGGCGCGCTGCCGTCATTGCCACGAGCCGATCTCCGCTCAGTATCCGTTGATTGAAGCGATCACGGGGTTGGCCTTCGTTTTGACCTACCACCTGTTGTTCATCGCGGACGCGCGCGCCGGCGCGGATCAACTGACCTGGCCGACGGACGTGCCCCTGTTGCTCGCTTGGCTGATCCTGGTCGCGGCGCTGATCGTCTGTTCGGTGATGGACCTGCTGTGGTACGTGGTCGACACGCGGATCACGGACATAGCGCTGGTGGCCGGAATCGTGCTGAGCGTCCTGTGGCCGCGACCCGACTTTTTCGCCGGCCGTGCTGCGAGTCCCGCTGCCGCCGCCGCCGCGGTCGCATTTGTTGTCAGCGGCGTAATGCTGTGGCGAACCGCCTGGCGCGACTCGTCCACCGCTGAGGAGGAACTCTTGCGAGGCGCGGCCGCAGAGGACGGGAAAACAGCTTTGCCATCGCCGTCTGTCAACGTCGTCACCGTTCTCGCGATCATGGTTTTCGTCGGACTGGCCGTTTGGCTGCTGGCAGGAGCAGCCACCGCAGCCTCCGACACGAGCGGCGCTTTGGGTCTGGCTGTTCCGGCGGCGTTCCTGGCGCTATTCGCCGCCATGGTCTTGAGCGGTGGGCAGCCGCGCGCGGTCGACGATGAGCTGCACGCCACCATTGAGGCAGAAGCGCCGGCGGCCCGCAGGTTGATCCAGCGGGAGTTGGTTTGGCTCAGCCCGGCGATCGTGGCGGCGATCATCACGTACTTCGTCGTTCGCAATGTGTCGGCGGTGAACGACCTGTGGCAGACAGCAACATCCTGGACGCCGGTTGGGCGTCTCGCGCCGCTCGGGGGCGCGGTGTTCGCCGTCCACGGCGCGATCGTGGCCGCCGCCGCCGGCTGGATCATCCGGATTTTTTTCACGCTGGTATTCGGGCGTGAAGCGTTCGGTGTTGGGGACATCTATATTCTCGCCGCCGCGGGTGCCGTGGGCGGCTGGGACATCGCATTACTCGGTTTTCTGCTGTCAGTCTTCATCGCCTTGCTCGGCTGGATTATTGGGCTCCTGCTCAAACGGCCCGGAATGATCCCGTTCGGACCGCCGTTGGCCATCGGCTTCTTGGCGGCGCTGTGGCTCAATCAACGCGCGGCGGCGCTGGCCGCGTCGCACTCTCGCGACCTGGCGCTGGCCTGGCAGAAGCGACCTGACATGGTACTACTCGGCGTCGGGCTGCTGCTGGTCGTCCTCCCCATATCGATCGTGCTGGCCAAACTGACGCGCCGCCTGGTCGAGCGCCAAGAGGAGCGAGCCGAGGTGTCTGGGGGAGAAACGAAGGAAGAGTAGCGTTCGGCTTCCGCCGCCACCGGACCGGCCGCTACCAGCGTGACGATCTTCAGGAACCGCTCTCAGGTCGAACAGCGTACTGCTGCACGATGTGCGTCGCGTCCCGGGGACCCATCTCCTGAGTGGTGCCCACCTGCTGCAAGGCGTACAGGGACATGGCGCCCCAGATCAGCAGCACGGCACCGACGCCGGCGGCGGCGACGGATATGCGCTTCCGCGACGCATCGCTGATGGTAATGCCCCACGTGATGCAGAAGGTCACGATCCCGTTACAGAGGTGGAAAACCGCCGCGGTCAGCCCCACGGCGTAAATCACCAGCCACAGCCACGTGGGCAGCAGCAGGTTCAAAAAGCCTTGCTGTGTAAGGGCAAACGGGTCCGGCGTGCCGACATAAGCGTCGCCACCGAACCAGTGCGCGAAACGGAAATGCATGAGGTGCACGACGACAAAGACCACCGTGATCCAGGCCGTGACCCGCTGTAGCGTGTAACGCCAGTTGTCCATGTACGGATACTGCAAAGCATTCGATTTTCCTTGCAGCGCGATGACGATGCCGTAGCCGCCGTGAAACGCGAGCGGCAAAAAGATGAACAGAATCTCGAGCACGGCGAGATAGTGCAGATTGTGCAGCCAATGAACCTGCTCGTTGAACTTCTCCGGCCCGAACCACGCCAGCGAGTTGGTGAGCAGGTGCTCGATCAGGAACGCGCCGACCGGAACGATGCCGGCCAGCGAGTGCAAGCGACGCAGCAGGAAGTGATGGCGAGTGAACCAGCTACCAACGTTCTCAGTCACGGTCATTCTCTCAGGCCCGCGCCGGGCGTACGTCCTCGTAGTGATCGTCCGTCAAAGAACCGGATTATATTGGGGACGACCTCGCAAACAAGGGTCGCTCACACAGCACCGCTTCACGCAGACGAGCCGGTCGCTATAATCGCGGCCTACCCGACATCGATCGGCCTCAACGCCGGGTAGAGCCGTTCGGCTCAGACGAGACTCCACGCGTCGCCCGGGCGCGGTGCGATCACGCGGCAACAATGAGCAAGCTCCTCGAAGACTTTCGAAACCTGCACCGTGCGCCCGACGACTGGGAGCTGCGCGACTACGCGTCGCACGCTTGGCGCCTCACACGCCAAGTCTGGCTTCTCATGCTCGTGTTTTGCGTTGTGCTCGGCGCCGTGCTCCCCCGCCACAATCCCGCCCAGATGTTCGACGAGTACCGCCCGTTCACCATTTATACCGTTATCCTGCTGGGCATCTGCGGCTTCGTCTGCGCGCAGTGCGCGCGGCTCGCTGTCACCGGCGGTCCGGCCGCCTGGACGCTGATGGCGATCGGGTTCTTCTTCCTGGCGTTAGACGATCTGACCCAAATCCACGAAGGGCTCGACAAAGTGCTCAACGGGTTCCTTGGTCTCGACCCGAAGGCCAAGTTGCCGGACCTTCTCGACGCCGGCATCGTCGTGCTCTATGGGATCGTCGGGGCGCTCGTGCTCTATCTTCATCGCCGCCACTTTTTCAAACTCCAGGGCTTCGAGGTAGGCATCGTCCAGGCCGCGGGCGCGGCGGTGGTGATGGTGATCCTCGACGTGGTCGGCGATCTGGTAAATGCGCAGGTGAGCAAGGGGGTCCTGGGAATTCTCGAGGACTCCTTTGAGGCCCTGGCGGTCTCGCGGTTTTTCTGGACATTTGTGACCGCCCGCTTCCAGTTGCGCCGCCCCGACGAGTACCTGCGCGAGGCCCGCTTTGCCGCGGCCGCCGCCAGCAAGAACGAATGAACTTGGGCGTCGCGCCGCGTCCGCTTATCACCCCTGCAAACTATCGCAAGGCGTAGACTGTGGATTCGTCGGCATGGAAAACACGCTCGAAGAGGCGCTCATCGGCGAACTTTTCAAGGCCCCGCCACAGTTGGCGCTCTACGGTTCCTACGAACACGTGCGTGATTCCATGCCGGCGGAGTGTTTCGTGACAGCGTCGCGCGGGAGTGGGTTGCTCCAAAACCTCCGTGATTGTTTGCAGCGTCCTCTGATGGGCCTCGGCGTCGGTCGGAAAGAAGACCATCGTGTCCCGCTCGAGCGCCGTGACACCGATCTGCTTCCGCGCGATCTGCAGCAGGTCCAACCGCTGGGCGCCCCAATGCGCTTGGACCACGGCGTCTCCAGGTAGACTGTCGCGCAGGAACCGGGTCGCCCCCTCCTCCTCCTCGGCCCGCAAGGCGCCAGGGTGCGCGAACATGCGCAGCGGGCTGTCCTTCGAGATGTAGCGCCGGACCGCGGCCAACGGTGACTGGTAGAGCCCCACCGGCAGGCCAAGCACCAAGACCAGACCGACGAACGCCGCCAGCATTCGCCGCGGTCGCGTCGGAGTCTGCTCGTGCAGCGACCAGCCAAGTGGGTTCAACGGCGACGGCCGCCGCGCTGCCGGCGCGAGAAGACACGCTGCCAATACCGCGCCGGCGGCCATCGCCACCAGGATGATCTTCTGCCCGAAATCGTTATAGGTGAAGTGGCTGCGCACGCTTACGAAGCCGGTCAAAGCCACGCCGCCGGAAATCAGCAGCAGTCGCAATCCGGCGTCGTTCCAGGCACGCTGCCAGATGCGGCGCGGCAGCAAGACGGGCAAGAGCAGCAGCGGCCCGAACTCCAGCGCCAACATCCACGGCAAGTCGAGGAGATTGGCTAATACGCCAGGCGGCGCCAGCTTGCCAAGCAGGGCGTCGCGTTGATACGGCCACTTCGCTGTCAGCGCTTTCCCGTGACGGTGCGCCATTTCGAGGTAACCCAGCACGCTGGGTAGTGCCATCGCTAACATCAACAGCGCTACCACCGCGCTCAGCAACAATCGTTTTAGCGCCAGTCTGGGCTGTCGGCGCTGGCGCACGACCTCGAACAGAACGAATACCACCAGCCCGGGAAGCACGCCCGCCGCCACCCAGACGCTCGAACCGATCAGGCCCGCCGCCAGGATCGGACCAAGCACGAACCAGCCCTTCCACCAGCCCTTGAGCGAGAGCAGGTACGCTCCGAGGAGCAGGATCAGCACTCCCTGCACGTTCTGCGGTGTCCAGACGATCTGCGTGAAGAAGTTATGGATGCGTACGAGGGTGTCCGCCCACGCGTCAAGCGTGATCACGGCCATGCGGCATGCGACCACCGGTAGTATGTCCAGCCCGCCGATCGCGGTCGCCAGCAAGGCGGCCAGCGTTGCCGGCCCGTCGCCGCCGCTGAAACGCTTGACGATCAGGTAGAACATGCCGGCGGTGCAGATTCCGACCAGCGCTGCTTGCATGCCGAACGCCAGCTCGATGCTCAGGCCCGGCGACAGCGCTCGCACCGTCGCCGGAATCAGATAGAAAAAGTGGTAATAGAACACCGGTCCGACGGCGTCATCCGCGAAGAACGGGTTTCCCAGCGGCAGCGGACGTTGCTCGAGCGAAAACAGTACGCCGTGGTGCTTGATGAAGTCGTGAATGAGCGCCGGCACCGGATAGCCGCGCAGCTCGGTAGGCCAATAGGTGCCGATTGCTGCGAAGGCGACGAGCGCCGCGACACCGGCGATCACGATCTTTGTTCGAGTGCGATCAAACAGATGCAAAGCGTCCGACAGGACTGCCTCTCGAGCCGCAGGCTTCAGCCTGCGCGGCCATCCGCGCGGGCTGAAGCCCGCGGCTCCGCTTCCGAGGCGGCTGAGCCAATAGCCGACAGTAAGCAACAGCCATATGTACGCCAGCAGCGGCCAGGGGGTGTTCGTAAAGTGCCAGACCGGATTCAGCAGCACCGGCGTTATGGCGAGCGAGGCTGCAACGGCCAGGACGAAGCGCCCCGCGGCGTCCCAATTCCCGGCCAACCCGAAGCCCGCGATGACGTACCGGCCGGGGAGCCAGCACAGCAGGACCAGCGTCGCGGGGGCTACCAGCGGCGTGAGACGCGTCGCGGCAAGCGCCGCCAACAGCGTCGGCAGGAGCCACTCGAAACGTCGGAGTGTGTTTGCTGCTTCTCTGGTCAATTCTTCTCGTAAGTGCGTTGCGAACGTGACCGCGCAGCCCGGATTATAGTTGGCGCGCCCGCCTGTCGCGACGCTCGTCGATTCCGTGTGCGCGGTAGAATGAACGCGATGTCGAACCGGACCCTGAGCGTGCCGCGCGTCGCCTGCGACGCCATGTGTGGCGGACTGGCCCGCTGGCTCCGTCTTTTCGGTGTCGATACCACGTTCACGGCGGCGATTAAGGATGCCGATCTGGTCGGGCACGCCGTCGCGGAAGGTCGCACGGTCATCTCATCCGATCACAAGCTTTTTGAGCGACGGCTATTCACGTCAGGTGACCTCAAAGGTGTCCTGCTGCCGGTAGGGCTGCGGCTGCGCGAACAAGTGCGTTTTGTCGCGGACCGGCTGGCGCTGCGCCCCGGCTTTCCGCGCTGCACGGCCTGTAACGGCGAGCTGTACTCGGTGACCCGTGCCGAAGTCGGAGATGTCGTACCGGCCCGCAGCCTGATCTGGGCGCGGGAGTTCTTTCGGTGCGAACGCTGCGGGCACGTGTTCTGGGAGGGCACGCATTGGCGCCGGATTGGCCCCGCTCGTGAGGAGTTCGGTCGCTAACTTATTGATGGTAGCGGACTTAACCACTCGATGCTTATTGCCAGGCTCGCGACGAGACCGGTCCCGGTCAATGTTTCCGCGGCCGCGCGAAAAATGGTTGACCCGCCGGCATCCTGGCTCGCACAATACACGAAGTACGACCAACAAAATGAAGGGGTTACGATGCAGCCGAACACAGTATATTGTGGTGACGCGCTCAAGTTGCTCCCGAAATGGCCGGCTGCAAGCGTCGATCTCGTCTTCGCCGACCCGCCTTACAACATCGGGTACATCTACGACCGGTACCATGACGATCGGCCGGACGAGGAATATGTCGCGTGGTGCCGGGCGTGGATGGCCGCCTGCCAACGCGTGCTCAAACCCAGCGGGTCGTTCTACATCGCGATTGGCGACGACTTCGCCGCCGACCTGCGGATCGTCGGCCGTGAACTGGGTATGCACCTGCGCAACTGGATCATTTGGCGCTACACCTTCGGCCAGCACATGAAGAACAAGTTCTGCCGCGCGCACACGCACATATTTTACTTCACGAAGCACCCGCGCGAGTTCACGTTCAATGATCGCGCGCTGCGTTTTCCGAGCGCGCGGCACACGGAATACCAGGATCTGCGGGCCAACCCGCTCGGCCGGCTTCCTGACGACGTTTGGGACGAGTTCTCCCGCGTGTGCGGCACCTTCAAAGAACGCGACGGCTTGCACGGCTGCCAGATGCCCGAGGCCATGCTGACGCGGATCGTTCTGGCGAGCAGCAACCCCGGTGACATCGTCCTCGATCCGTTCGTCGGCAGCGGAACCACGGCTGTCGCGGCCAAGCGACTCGGTCGCCGATACGTCGGCATCGATATCTCCACTGAGTATGTTCAACGCACCAGGCAACGGCTCAGAAGCGTGCAGGACGAGAGCCGCACGGGGCCCACCAACGGCGTCTGGCCCGCGTTGCACACCGATCTTTTGATGCAGCTTTATCGCGAAACGAAGGTCACGCTGGAAAACCTGTTGCCGAACAAGGTGGCCCTGCGTGTGATCGCCACGTCACTGAACGCCCGGACAGGGGCCTCCTATGACGAACACGAGGTCCGCGAGCAGTTAGAGCAGTTGGCGCGTGAAAGCCGGCTGCCCAAATTGCCCAACGATACGCAGTTCTTCCCGCGCAACCACGTGAAGAGCGAGGGCAAGCGTTACAAGCGTCGGACACCCCGCTGGCGAAGCCGAAAAACGGAGGTTTCCGCCACGACCGAAAGCCTGTTCCCGATGTCGTAACGGTTTTGTTCCCCGCGGATTCCCGGCGAATCTCGTCTCGCCCGATGGTGTCTTCTTTATCGGGCGGCTGTCCTCCCGGTTGCGTTTTCGCTGCCAGACGAAATAATGACGCAGCGCACAGTGGAAGGCAGGATGGTTATGGCAGATTACGACGATTTCGTCGAGCAGGCGGAACTGAGCCGTTCGCGCCGGGTCGAGGCGTGGCTCGAGTACGGCGGGTGGCTGGTCATCGCGATCACGCTGGTGTGGGGAATCCACTCCCTGGTGCAAGTCAGCCAGGCTGAGCAGGCCTCCGCCGACGCCGTGATCGCTACACTGGCCAAGATGTTCGGCGGCGTCGTGGCGGGCGTGCTGCTTTGGGGTATCGCCGAGATCATTCGGCGGCTGTTGGCGCTCCAACAGAACGCCGAGCAGACGGCGACGGCGCAACGCGAGTGGTCGGCGGGGCGTGTGGGCGCGGTGGAGACCGACACCAGGCTGGGAAACGCCGACGTCCTCGACGAGATCGTCGTCCTGATGCGGGAAGTGCGGGACATCTCACTGCTGAACGAGGAGCAGCGTTCGCTGCGTCTACAGGCGCAGGGCAACGCGGCGCTCAAGTTGCTGCAGCGTGAGGTGCCCGTGTTGTTGCGCGAGCACAACTGGATCGAAGCCCGCAACCGCGTGGAGGAAGCCCGGGAGCGCTTTCCCACCTTCTCCGAGTGGGACGCGCTCGAAAAGCAGATCGAGCAGATGCGGGCCCAAGTGGAGGCGCACGATCTCGAAGCGGCGGAGCGCCAAATCGACGACCTCACTTCGCTCGGCGCGTGGGACCGGGTCGCTGAGGTCGTGCACGAGCTGCTCGAACGTCATCCGGACTCGGTCAAGGCCAACGAGATGGCCCAACAGCTGCGCGCCCAACGCAACCAGGCGGAAGCCGAGCAGCGCGCGCGGCTGATGGCGCAGGCCCAGGAGGCCAGCAACAACCGTGAGTGGAAGGCAGCGCTCGCGGCCGCCACCTCACTCATTCAACGCTTCCCCAAGTCGCCCGAGGCCCAGGCGCTGCGCTTGCAGTTGCCGACGCTGCGCGAAAACACCGAAATCCAGATCCGCCAACGCATGGAGGCTGAGATTCGCGCCATGATCAAAGAGCATCGTTTCGACGAGGCCCTGCGAATCACGCACGAACTGCTCCAGCAGTATCCCGAGTCACCTCAGGCGGCTGTGCTGCGCGAGCAGCTCCCGCGGCTGGAAGAAAAGGTCGCCGCGATGGAACCGCAGTACTAAGAAACTATCTCAGAACGCCATTTGGGGTGCCACTGGCGGCTCGTCCGCCAGTGCACGGGCAGGCAAGCCGCCCGTGGCACCCGTTTTGAGATAGTCTCCAAGGAGGGGGGTGCTGGTGGGGCAGAGCGAGTC
>JBHHZX010000149.1:0-9010 GCA_046758265.1 Phycisphaerae bacterium | reverse complement strand
GCTGCTCGCTCACTACGGTGAAGGAGCGTAAGAGCGAGCCGCCTGACCGCGGCCGGGTCTCGCGAATCGCGGTTGCCACCGTTCGCACGCGCCGCTGATCGCACTATCGCCGCGTACGGTACGACCAGCGGCGCGGCGTACGCCGACGCCGACGTCGACCTGGGCGACCTCGCGGCACTGCTGGCCGTCTACGGGACGACGTGCGAGTAACAGCGCGCTACCGCCTTTTGACGATGCACTCGAAACGTTTGGAGGAATAGACATGTTGGAAAGAGTCCATTATTCAGTAGCTGTGTTGCTGCCCACGTTGGTGGCCATCGCGATGGCGGAGACCTTCTCCATCGACGGTCCGTCACCCACGCACACCGCCTATCCCGCCCGGACCCATTACCCCGATAGTCTGCTCCTGCCCGATCCAAACGGGGTAGGCGAGGACATCGGCGGGCTGGGGCCGATCGTCAACGTGTCCGGGACGCTGTTCCCGCGCCACACCTTCGGACCGTACGGTCTGCGCGACGTGGATGCCATCAGCAGCAACCATGGAGCGCTGGCGGACGCCCCGGCGAGCGGGTACCGCGTCATCTTCAGCGTTCGGCGGAACGACACGGCGGACGACTGGACCTGGGTGTTTGACCAGGCAGACCGCAATCAGGAGGCCGGCGATCTGGCCATCAGCACCGACGCGTTCCTGCCGGTACTGCCGGATGGGCCGCACGTCCAGATGGGCGCGAGCAACGACAACGCCTACTTCCGCAACCAGGCCGATCTGGACGAGGTGCCCTGCGCGCCGTCGGACGTGGTTATTCCCCCCTTGACGCCGCTGGACAACCTCGACGGCTACGACTTCGCCACGTTCAACACGGACTCCGATGTAGCTCTGGAAAGGGCGGTGTACTACTCCGTGTCGATCGAAACGGACACCGACTTCGCCGCTTATATTTTCTACCTGCCCGCCGGTTGGGATGCTCCCCCTGCCGATCCGCTCGACCTCGGTCCGGTCTATGCCTCCCGCGCGGAGATCGGCCTGACCAGCGGAGACGACATCGACGCCTTGGCGGTTTTCGACGCGGACAGCGACGGCGTTTTCTCGCCCGGCGATTCCGTGCTGCTCAGTCTGCGGCGCGGCAGCACCAGCCTCAATGAGGGTTGGCTCTATCACGATGGTCCGGGAGGTGCATTCCTGCCCAACGGCGGGAGCGAAGCGTGTGTATTTCTCGTGTACCAGGATGCCGCCGGGACGAATTGGCTGAGCCGCCTGGCCACGTATGAGCAATTGGGCCTCGGTCTCGGGCTGGTGGCTCCCTACGCCGACATCGACGCCCTGGTGTTGGCGTGCCCGGGCGACCTTGACGGTGACGGCGACGTAGACCTGGCCGACCTGGCGCAGCTACTGGCCAACTATGGAATGACCGAGGGCGCGACGTACGAGGACGGCGACCTCGACGGCGACGGTGACGTGGACCTGACCGACTTGGCCGCCCTCCTGTCCGTCTACGGCGCCGCCTGCCCGCGATGAAATAACCCGATGGTCGTGAAATCACGCCCGGCTACCCGTGACGCGTTCGCGGCTAGCCGGGTCTCTTTCTTGCGTTTGCAGCGCGTACAAAATCCATGGGAGAGCCGATTAGGGCTCAGCAGGCATAACAGCTCGGATCAGATCCCCGTCTCGCCGGCTGTGTGGAGCTCCGCAAACACTGCCCAACGGCGTGCCGCCGATCACTGGGAAGCTGCGATCCGCGGCGCGGGCCAGATCGTTTCATGGTTCGACAGCATCCATCGCTTTGCCGACGCCGTGGGCATCGAGGCACAGAGAGGTCCGCCGCCCTGATGAATCCCGAGGGGCCCCCGCCGACTTCGATAACGATGGCTGCATCACGTTGGCCGACCTGGCGAGGCTCTTATCAAGCTGCGGCCAGTCTTGCCCTTAGTTGAGCGTCCCTGTCAGCGGTCGCTCCGCGACCTCTGAGGGAAGGGCACGTCCAGGGGCGCGCCTTTCTTGTGCTCCGTGAAAACCTCGCGTCGCCAGGTCAGCAGCAGCCAGCCGACCACGCTGAGCAGGATGAGCGGGCCGCCGACGAGCGTGGCCGTCGGGACCGGCTCGCCGATGATCAAATAAGTCAGCAGCGGGTTCAGGACCGTTTCCAGCAGCACGATCAATGCCGCGCGGTGCGCTTCGACGTGTTGCAACGCCCACGAAAACAGCAGGTACGGCAGCGCCATCTGCACAACGCTGAGTATGAGTACGAGCACGAACTGATGGCCGTTCAGTGAGAACATCCCCCAAATCGCCACCGCCGGCAGCAGTAACAGGCCCGATCCCAGAAAGTTCAGCGCGACGACCGTGCTGGGAGCGACGCGCCGCAGCCCGCGCAGTGCCACGGTCAGCGTACCGTAGCCCAGCCCGCTGGCCAGGCCGATCAAGAGCACCGGCGCGTCGCTCGTCGCGTGCCCGAACAAGATGATCCCCACCCCGGTCATCGCCAGCACCAGCACCAGCCCGTCGCTCAGCCGCAGGCGCTCGCGGAGCAGCAGCGGCGAAAGCAAAAAAACCCAGATCGGCGAGGTGTACTGGAGGATGATCGCGTTGGCCGCCGCCGTCTGCGTGGTCGCGATGACGAAGCACGACGT
Organism: Phycisphaerae bacterium; assembly: GCA_046758265.1. Taxonomy (GTDB): domain Bacteria; phylum Planctomycetota; class Phycisphaerae; order UBA1845; family Fen-1342; genus JALSRY01. The sequence goes on along the minus strand of JBHHZX010000149.1, from coordinate 6,382 downwards.
CATCAGCGTGAACGTCAGGACCGCGACGATCGGCCAGCCGAGAGCGACGTTTCGCAACGTCTGCCGCTTCCGAAACCCGAGCGGCAGGAAGATCACGCCGCCGAAGAGCGAACGGTAACAGGCGATGGTGATGCTGGACACGCCGGCTTGATCGAGCAGCTTGATCAATGGGCCGCTGAGGCTCCACAGCGTCGCGCAACCGACCAGCGCAACGACGCCGAGCCAGATGTGCCGGTTCGCCGCTGAAGCGTCGTTCGTGGCGTGCATTTCGGGGTATCGTCTTTCGAGTTTCTGGCGCGTTGTCCGAAGCATCTTAGCGAAGATGGGTCGCGGGGGCTTCCTGCCCCGCCGAGCGCGCCTGCATTCGTCAGAGCACGAGCCAACGTGCCCGCATCTGCGGTCGGCTTCGGCCGACCGGTATTTTCCGCCAACTTCAGTCGGTGGGTGTCGGCTACGCAAAAACCCCGTGCAAATACCACTGCCCGTCGGCCGGGCGGTGGAAAATCCAGAATTGCTCGCCGGTCTCGACGCTCACGCGGAAGTAGTCGCGGCGGATGTCCGGCCCGCGCCACCAGGCGGTTTCGATGCGCTCCGGCCCCCAGGCCCGCGCCACAACGTACTGGCGGCCGCGCAGCGCGAGCCAAGTCGGCGGACCGTCAGGCAGCAGGGCGATTACCCGGATCGGCAGCGGCCTGGGCAGAAGCTGCGTCGGCCGCAAAAAAGGGGACGTTCTGATTTTCGGCTTACTTTCCAGGACGGGCGTCGGTTTGCGCCGAAAATCAGAATGTCCCCTTTTTCCCCTTTTTTCCGCACCACCAACGCGGATGTAACGAAACGCCCGCTCCGGTTGATAGTCGTCCACCAACTCCGCCCGGACGACCGCGTCATAGCCGAGCCGGTTCATCAGCCGATCAAGCAGGCAACCGAATTCCTCCTCACGGCCCGGCTCACCGGGCTCGAACAGGTCGATCTGACCGGGTTTGAAACGCGAGGTCTCACGTGCCACGAGTTGCACACCGATCAGGTTTCCCGACAAACCCGCCGGCTCCAGCCGGCGCTGAACGAGTTCGGCAACGTGTCGCCACGCCCGCGACGCCCGCGACAGACCGATCTTTAACACCGTCGGCGGAACTTGTTCGTAAGTCAGCACGCAATCGAGGCGGCGTAGCGCCAGCGTCCGCTCCAAGAGCTGCGCGAACAGTTCCTCCAGCAACTGAGCAACCGCAGCTTGAACCGCCTGCAAATCGCGGAGCGGCGTTTCGAAGACAAGCCGGGCCGCCGGCGGCTCTTCAAACTCGTGCGCCGTGACCTCCTCGTATACCTCACCCAACGCTTGCTGCAGGCGCAGCACCAACTGCGGCCCGAACCGCGCCGGCAGCAACGAACGCGGCAGCATCAGCAAATCGCCGATCGTGCGTACGCCGAGTGTTTCGAGCCGTCCGGCAACACCCGGTTCGATCCGCAGGGCCGCGGGCGGCAGGGGGGCAAGGGAGATGCTGGTTTGTCCTTCCGCGGCGACAACGAGTGCGTCGCCGCTCGCGGTCGCCAGTGCGCAGGCCGCCCCGACCGTGTCGGCGATCGCCGCTTGGGCGTGGAAGCCTTGCCGGCGCAGACCGTCGAGCGCTTGCCGGGCAATGTCGGCTTCGCTGCCAAACAGGCGCTGGCAGCCGGTGATGTCGAGCAGCAGCGTACCGGGCTCGACCGGTTGTACGATCGGGCTGAAACGCAGCGCCCAGTTGGCGAGCTGTTCGAGCAGGGCACGGTCACGATGCGCTTCGTGTTCGAACGCGAGCAGCTTGGGCGCGATCGCCTGCGCCTGGCCGAGCGTCATGCCGGCGTGCAGTCCGAGTTGCCGCGCGCGGGGGCCGGTGTGTTCCACGATCAGCGACGAGCCGGCGCGGCGGGTCAATACCAGCGGGCGGTTGTCTGCGGCCGTGTCCGTTTCCGACCCTGGAGGAGGCCGGGCGTCGGTGCCCTGCGTCATTCCGAGGGAGCGAAGCGACCGAGGAATCTTGCCACATTGAGCCAATGGTGCAAGATTCCTCGCTTCGCGCGGAATGACACGCTCCCGTCCGGGCAAAACTCTGTGAACGGGCGGGGCACCCTGGCGATCGCGTCGCGCCCGATCGGTCGGTAGATAGGGCAGATACAGACACAACACCCGCCGACTGATTCGCGCGCTGTCCGCGTCCGGTTCTCTCATGGTAGCGCCGCGGTGCTGGTGCATCCCCGCGTGCGGTTGGCGCTAGCGAGCGCACCACGCCCACGCAATGAGGCCGCACGAAATCCGTTCCCCTGCCGCATTCCCCTGCTTGCGGCAGGACCGAGACGCCGCAGGCGAAGCGTAGCGCAAATCCCTGCTCGGTCCCGTCCCGCGCCTGTGCCACATTTGCCGACCGAGCCATTCCCCCCGGCTGGCCAGCCGCAATGACGCTGAACGGTCCGCTGAAAAGCACGGTTCGCCAGGCCATGTGGCGTCAGACCTCCGCGTCCGAGCCTTTCCGCGCGTTTTCGAGAGAACGCCGGCTCGGAAGGCCCGGCACCACGGCCTCTCAACGCAGCGCAACCCGTTGACCAACTGGGGCCCCGGCAATTCGCCGCTACGAGCGCCCCTAATCAGTATACCTAACAAATTCCGAATATTCAAATCCGGGGGCCAGTTTTCACCGCCTTGAGGACCTGCCCGCCTCTTCACTGGCCCAAATCCGAGGTTCGCCGGCGAGCCTTCGATTGCTTCCTGCGCTTGCTGATGCTACAAAACAACGCTGGTGCGCCCGCGGCGGACGGCGCGACCTTGCTGATCGGCCGTCGGCGGGCAACGGCCCGATTGCTTTGGAACGGATTCGCATGCGTTTCGAGGAGCTGGGACATACTTGCGTCGTCGGCCTGCAATGGGGCGACGAGGGAAAAGGCAAGGTCGTTGACCTCATGGTCACGCATTTCGACGTGGTCGTCCGTTACAACGGCGGTGCCAACGCCGGGCACACCATCGTCGTCAATGACAGGAAGTTCGCCCTGCACCAGCTTCCCACTGGCGTCCTGCACCCGAACGTAACCAGCATGATCGGCTGCGGGTCAGTTATCGATCCGGCGGTGCTCCTGGGTGAGATCGAATCGCTCCGCCAGCGTGGTATTGTCGTCGGCGACAATCTGCGGATCAGCGATCGGTGCCAACTGGTATTTCCTTACCATCGGCGACAGGACATCCTGGCCGAGAAGGCCGCGTTGCCCGGCGGCAAGATCGGCACCACGGCGCGTGGCATCGGCCCCTGCTACGCCGACAAGGTTTCCCGACGCTGGGGTATCCGCGTGTGCGAGCTGTGCCGACCGGATCATCTGCGCGAACGGCTGGCCAGCATCGTCGCCCACAAGAACGCCTATCTCGCCGCCCTCTACGACGACCGCGACCCGTTCGATCCGAGTGCCATCACCAACGAGTATCTGGCGTTCGCCGAGCAGCTCCGGCCGTTCGTGTGCGACGTCGCCGTCGAACTGGCCGAGCGCATGCGGCGTGGTGAGCGGGTCCTGTTCGAAGGCGCGCAGGGCAGCCTGCTCGACATCGACCACGGCACGTACCCGTTCGTTACCAGCGCGAGCACCGGTGTCGGCGGCGTCGCCAGCGGCGCGGGTGTGCCGCCGGCGACGATTGGCTCGACCGTCGGCGTGCTCAAAGCGTATACTACCCGCGTCGGGGAGGGGCCCTTTCCGACCGAGCTGAGCGAAAGCATCGGCGATCACATCCGGCAGCGCGGCAGGGAATTCGGCACGACCACGGGTCGGCCGCGACGCTGCGGGTGGTTCGACACCGTCGCGGTTTCGTATGCGACCACGCTCAGCGGCCCGCGATACTTGGCGCTGATGCACCTGGACACGCTCTCGGGCCTGGAGGAGTTGAAGATCTGCGTGGGCTATCGCCACGGCAAGGGAATCCTGAACACCTTTCCGGCGGATGCGTACACACTCACGGAGGTGGAACCGATCTACGAGACCTGGCGCGGCTGGGACGCGGACCTCAGCGAGTGCCGGCGCTTCGAAGACCTGCCGCCAGCGGCGCAGGCCTATGTGGAAGAGATCAGCCGGCGCGTCGGCGTCCCGGTGGGCGTCATCGGCGTCGGTCCGCAGCGCGCTCAAACGATCTTTGTCGGCCACGGGGCGTAGTCATGCCGACGATGCCGAGTTTGGACCCGCTCGAAGTGCTGGGGGTGCCGCGCGAGGCCATGCCACGTCACATTGCGGTGATTATGGACGGCAACGGGCGCTGGGCGCGGGAGCGCAACCTGCCGCGCATCGAAGGGCATCGCAGCGGTTCGGAAGCCGTCCGGGAGATGGTAACCGAGTGCGCCCGGCTGGGCACCGAGTGCGTCACGCTCTACAGTTTCAGCGTCGAGAACTGGAAGCGACCGCGGGACGAGGTGGAAGGGCTGATGGGGCTCTACGCGCAGTACCTGGCGCAGGAACGGCGGACGATCATGGACAACGACATCCGCTTGCTCCAGATCGGGCGGCGCGACCGTCTTACGGCGGACGTACTGCGGGAACTCGATCTCACCGCCCGCATGAGTGCGGACAATCCGGGCATGACCCTTTGCTTGGCGCTCAACTACGGTTCGCGCACCGAGCTCGTCGACGCCTGTCGCCGCCTCGCGCAGCGGGTGGCGCGCGGCGAGCTGCAGGCAGAAAGCATTGATGAAGACCTGATCTCGGCGTCGCTGTACACCGCGGGATTGCCCGATCCGGACCTGCTCATTCGTACCGGCGGGGAAATGCGCGTGAGCAACTTTCTGCTCTGGCAACTTAGCTACGCCGAACTGTACGAGGCGCTCCGGAGCTTCGCCGGGCGCGAACGTCGCTACGGGGACGTGCGGTCGGCGCGTTCGGCCCGGGCGCCTTCGACGACCGATTAAGAGCGCCTGGCAGAACCCTGGGTGGCACCGGCGGGACGCCGGTGCGAGCACGGGTAAGATGCCCGCGCCACCCTGTTTTGATACAGGCTCTAGGTTCGGACCGCTTCGAGATTTCCCGTGGCCGTGCGCCAGCGAGTCATTTCCGGAAGCCTGCTGGCGGCGGGGATCATCGTCCTGCTGCTGCTGGACGGGTGGCTTTCAGCCCGCGTGCGTCTGTGGTGGCCGGTCGCCGGTATCGACGTGGGTCCCTGGCTGTGCAACGGGGCGATCTCGACGCTGCTTGTGCTCATCCTTAGTGCGCTCACGGCCCGCGAGGTTACGCGCTTTGTCCGCATGGCGGGCTATCGGCCGAACCGCATGGTTGTGCAACTGTTCGCCGCGGGACTTGTGATCGGCCCGTACCTTTCGTTCAACCTGCGGCAGGAGGCCGACTGGTACGACGAATCGTGGGGGATGCTGTGGGTGTCGATCGCGCTCGGCGTGGCGTTTTTGTTGCAGGCACTGCGCCGCGGCACCGAAAACGCCGCCCTGAACGTCGCCTCCACGATCTTCATCATCGTCTATACGGGCGGCCTGGCCGGGTACATGACGAGGTTGCGCATGGAGGTCGGCGGATATCAGGGCTCAGCGATTCTGCTGTTCTCGATGTTCCTGGTGAAAATGACCGACGTGGGCGCCTACTTCACCGGGCGGTTGTTCGGCCGGCACAAGCTCATCCCGTGGCTCAGCCCCAACAAGACCTGGGAGGGATTCGTCGGCGGCATGTTGGCTACCATCGTGTGCGCGGTGGGCGTCGGTAGCTACTTGCATCACGCCGGCATCGCGACGTTGGCAAATGGCCCGTTCGCCTATCCGGGGGGCTTGATATGTTTCGGCTTGCTGATGGCGGTTTTTTCGGTCGCGGGCGATCTCGCGGCCTCGCTGCTCAAACGCGACGCCGCCGTCAAGGATTCCGGCGAGCTGATCCCGGGAATGGGGGGCGTGCTCGATATCCTCGATTCGCCGCTGCTGGCCGCCCCCGTGGCCTGGTTCTTCTGGACCCGCCTCGCGTAGCGTCAGGGCTCCACGCCGAACCACTGTAGCGGCCAGTTTCCGTGCCGGATGAGTGTAGCGGCCGGGCCCCGCACCGGCCATTCAATCCGAGCCCGAAGCGCAAGCGAGGGCCCCGTAGCGGCCGACGGCTCGTCGGCCGGGGTTCACGGGCGAGACGCCGGTGCCACAACGATGTGGCGGCCGGTCGCCGACCCTTGCGCGCGTAGAAGCGCGTCAAAAGGCGGCGGGGGGTGGCATGCTCGGCGCCGGCGAGCATGTCCGCGCTTCGCCCGGACATGCCACCCAGCCGCGCAGTGCGTGTCACTGTAGAATGTCGGCATGAACTCGCCCGCGATGAAGCCATCGGCACCAAGCAAGTACTGCTCGAATTGCGGGTACGTTCTCGACGGGCTGCCGGAGCACCGCTGCCCCGAATGTGGTCGGCC
>JBHHZX010000148.1:0-9064 GCA_046758265.1 Phycisphaerae bacterium | reverse complement strand
CACAAGGGCGGAGCGGCTGTCAAGGGCCGCCCCGAAACTGCATGGGGCTTCGAAACCCATCGCGTGCGTTGCCATCCCGTCGAGGCCCGGGCATCATGTGCCAGCGATGAATCGACCGTATCAGAACATTGCTGAGAATCTCGCTTTCGAGGGCGACCGGCAGCGGCGCGTGCGCGTCTTCGTGGACGCACTGTGGGACGCTTTGTCGTCCGCTGGCGTTTCGTGGGTCGGGTTCTACCTGCACCAACGCAACGACAAACTGGTGCTCGGGCCGCACCGGAACAAGCCGGCCTGCTCGCCGATCGGGCTGCACGGTGCCTGCGGCCGGGCGTTTACGGAAAAACGGCCACTGGTAGTGCGTGACGTTAGCGACCTGGGGGAAAACTACATCGCGTGCGACCCGCGCGACCGCTCGGAGGTGGTGATTCCGTTGCTCGAGCCGGATGGTGCCTGTTGGGGCGTGCTCGACCTGGACAGTTACGACCTGGGAGCGTTTGATCAGGCGGACGTCGATAGTCTACTCACACTGCTCCGCGCCACTGATCTGACGTCGCCACACGTACCAATGGGCGACGCGCTCGTGGTCTGATCGCGCGCAGCCTCTGAATCATCTACTTGTCCGACGCCGCGCCCGCTGCCGGCTGCGTTGTTGCCGGTGGCGACACGGTGCGTGCATCCTCCACCGATCCGGCCAGCGCCAGCAGGCCGAACGCCACGCCGTACGGCTTGTCGTAGGCGTGCATGTCGAAGTCCCACATCGAACCGTCCCTCTGCTGGAGCTTGGCCACTTCGTAGCGCAGCCGCGGCCAGTATTTGTCGCGGTCCGCTTCGGGCAGTTGGCGGATGAGGCGGGCCGCGTAGTAGTGCCCGAAGAGGTAGAAGTAGCCCGAATTGAGGTAGTAAGCCTCGTGCGGGATCGGCTTGTTGCGGGCGATGTCGAGAAAGCGGTGGTGGCGGAAGAGCTGCTCCAGCCCGACCTTCAACCGCCGCTCTCGAATATCTTTGCCGGCCAGCAGCAACGCCAGGTTACACACCTGGATGCGCCCGAGCGACCCCTTGACCTGATCAATCCACTCGGAGTGGCGCGGGTCGGCGATGGCCTGCACCGAGTACGTATAGGCCCCGCTCGGCAGCCGGCAGCGCTCGACCGCGCGCACCGCCCGCCGCAGCACGGCTTCGTCGACCTCCAACCCTGCTTGCCGGGCATCGAGCAGGGCGATAATCCCCGCGGCGGTCATGAAGCTCGTCGCCCACGACGGCCGTTTGGTCGTGGCCTTGAAATCGTAATACCCCCATCCACCGTCGGGCGTCTGGTACGCCGCGAGCCTCTCAATCAGCCATTGGGCAACCTCGCGAATCCGCGCGCGCTGTTCGCTGCCCTGGTAACGCGGATTGGCGTAGGCGCGGGCCATCGCCTGGACCCCGTAGACGTAGGCCCAGGTATTGTCCGTGTCCCAGTCCGACGGCCGTTTGACCATGGCATTGTCAAGCAGGTAGTCAATGCCGCGGTCGTAGGCGGCCAGTTGATCGTCGCTCTTGCTAGCGACTTGCAGCGCCAGACAACACAGGCCGGTGGTGGCGACTTTCCAGGAACGGTGGGTCTCGGGATTCGACCAGACGGGGCCGGTGAAGGTATAGACCGCCTCGCGGGGACCGCCCCACGAGCCGTCACTGTTCTGGTCCTCCAGCAGGAACTCGACGCCACGTTGTATGGCGGTGAGGGCGTCGGCGGCGGTCGTTGTGCCGGGTGGATCGGCGGCCTGAGCGGGCTCGCTCAGGCCGACAAGCGCCGGGATCAGGACGAGCGCCGCGGCTCTCATTCCTGTGGCTCCTCGGCCTCCGTGGTCTCCGCCGACTCCGCTTCCTCCTGTTCCTTTTCTGCTTCCTCGATCTCTTTTTCCGCCTCCTCGATCTCCTCGCGCAGATCGACCATCTCGTGCTCGAACTTCGCGATTCCTCCCTCGGCGTTGAGGAGCGCGATCTCCTGGTCGATCATGCTGGTCTTGGCATTCTCGCGCGCCCGCTTGAGCGCTTCTTCCTTATCTTGGGCGCGCAGCTCATGCTCGCGGCGCTCAACCGGAATTGTCTCTTCTTTCAGCGTCGCCACGTCCCGGCGCTGCAATTCAAGGTTTCGCTTTGAGCGCTCCAGCCGGCGACGCCCGCGCTCCAGCACGATCTCCTTGGTCTGATCCGCGAATTCCTCCTCGCTGTACATCTTTTCCAGTTGCTCGAGTTCTTCCTGGGCCTCTTTCGCACTGTCTTCGGCCCGCCGCAGCCCCAGCTCCGCCCGTGCCATGCGGGTCGGTGCGGTCCGCTCATTGAACGTCTTCAGCTTGCGGTCGGCCAGCTCGAGCTCGGCTTCCGCCTTGGCCAGCGCCGCCGCGTTACGCAGCTTGGTGTGCTCCATCGACAGGCGGGCCTTCTCCAGCTCGTGTCGCGCGACCACCAAATCGCGCTCCAGCTTGTCGAGCTGCCGCCGCTTCTTCTTTAGCTCTTTGCGCTTCGTCTCGAGATCGTCCTTCTTGGCGGTCTTGTTCTCGTCCTCCTTCTTTTCAGCCGTCGGCTCCTCGGCCGCCAGCTCTGCCACTTCTTGCTGTCTCTCTTTCGCGGCTGCGCCGGCGTCTTCAGACGGTTCAGCGGCCTGGGGTGCTGGCGGCGCGGCCGCAACCGGCGCCGGCCCTGCTCGGCGATCCGCGCTTGCGCAGCCGCCCAGCGTAGTAACCAAGGCGATCACGGCGAGAACAACGACGGTCATCAGCGTGTTGTTGCGCATGGTCCTCAAACTCCTTCCTACTCATATGGGACGAAATGAGCTTGCGTGCCGGACGAAGAATGTTGCCCAACGGGTCGCGGCGCCGCTCCTCGTCGACACCCCGCTAGTATAGCAGCGTTTTGGACCGTCGCCGAGCCGGCAGGAGACGTCGCTCATCATTTTTTCTTCCGTGGTGCCTGGCCGCGTGCGATGGCGTCTTTTCCGAAACGCTCGCGGATTTGGTCCAGCGTTCGGTCGAGCGAGCGGCGGCGGCTGGCAATGTCCTGGTCGAAAAGCCCGAGCTGCTGCCCGTCCGCAGCGAAAAACTGCGCGACACCCACGCCGAGCAGGCGGACGGGTTGCGCCCCGGCTCGAACCCATTTTTCGAACAGGTCGGCCGCCGCGCGCCAGATGGTGTCGGTCTGGTCGGTCGGCCTGTCGAGCGTCGTGCGGCGCGTGACCGTGTGAAAGTCGTAGCGGCGAATCTTGATGAAAACCGTGCGAGCCAGCATGTTGTGCCGACGGAGCCGTCGGGCGACATCCTCAGTCTGGCTCAGCAGCACGCCGCGCAGGTGCTCCGGATCGGTTATGTCGATCGCAAAGGTCTGTTCGTGACTGATGCTCTTGGCTTCCCGATCCGGCACAACCGGACGTTCATCATCGCCGCGAACGAGGCGGTAGAAATGCTCCCCCGCTTCACCGAACTGGCGACGCAGCTCGGACTGGGTAAGCCGGCGCGCGTCGGCAAATGTATGCACACGCAGTTCTTCGAAACGTTCGAGCGTGGCTTTGCCGACGCCCCACAGGCGCTCGATCGGCAGCGGGGCCAGGAATCCCGGCACGCCGTCGGGTGGGACGACCACCAGACCATCCGGTTTCTGCAAGTCGCTGGCGAGCTTGGCGAGAAACTTGTTCGGTGCGACGCCCACCGACGCCGTCAGCTTCGTGTCAGCGTGAATGCGCCGCTTCAGTTCACGCGCAACCTGCTCTGTGGGCCCGAACAGCCGCTCCGAACCGGTCACGTCGAGAAACGCCTCGTCGATTGAGAGTGGCTCGACCAGCGGCGTAAACTGCCGGAGGATTTCAAAGACCTGCCGCGACACCTCGGCGTAACGCTCCATTCGCGGGCGCACGACGATCGCCTGCCGGCAAAGCCGCACGGCTTGCGCCATCGGCATGGCACTGTGGCAGCCGAAGGGACGGGCTTCGTAACTCGCGGTCGAGACGACGCCGCGCCCCGCCGGGTCCCCTCCGACGAGGACGGGTTTGCCGCGCAGCTCGGGCCGGTCGCGTTGCTCGATCGCCGCGAAGAACGCGTCCATGTCGATGTGAACGATGTGGCGATGGCTTGGTGCACTCATCACCTACCATGATACTCGGACTGCGCAACCGCCGGAGAGCCGGGGAAAGGCGCGAACGAAGCGACCCGGCATACGGCCATCTCAGGGTTAGACGTTGCCCTCACGCACCGGTGACGTTTCACCGCCCCCCGGCTTACTCAGTGACGTCTCCGAGCAATTGGAGCATTACGTCGCGCACCCGCACGAATACCAGATGTAGAGTCTATTTCGACATATAGACGCAAGTGTAGCCCAGGTCGATTTCACGGCCGACACGCGGACCGGCCGCCACATTCTCCTGCCGCCCTATGGTCGCAACAACACCAGATTCCCCAGCAGGTGCGGCGCGTAGGTGTAGCCGCGGGCGCCTGACCACGAGGAATACTCGCCGCGGCGGGCGTCCAGGCGCGTGATGTTGCAGCCCCAAATGCGGTTGCGCGCCGCCGCCCGGCCGAGCGACGAAAGCGGCAAGGCAACCTCGACGATCCAGAGCTCGTCTTCGACGCGGACGGCAACGCGGGCGCCGGATTGCCACAGCTCGCTGGGATTCATCGGCGGGTCGGTCAGGCAGCCTCGGCGTGCCACCAACAGGCCGCTGGGTTTGATTTGCAGGCAATAGATGTTTTCGCCCGTGCCCTGGGCGGTGTTGTGCGGATCGAGCAGGATTTCAACCACGTCCTGCCCCCACGGGATGGCGCCGTCGAGCGGGATCGTGTTGTCTGCCCGCCAGAGCGGTTCTTCGTCGCGATTGAGTTGGCAACGGATAGCGAAGTAGAGGTGTTCGCGATCCATGCAGAAGAATGCCCCGCTGGGCAGCGTCGGTTTTCCGGGGATGCCGCCGGGATTGCTCGGGCCCTCGCCGCGCGCCAGACGGAAATCGCCGGCGACGTTGTTCGAGGCCAGCATCCAGTCAGACAAGCTGCCGTCGATGGTCGGCGGTATGTCAACCAGCGGACAGGCAGCGATCGCCAGGCGTCCCGCTGCGCTAAACGCGCCCGCGGCTTGGGTATCGAACAGCATCTGGAACGGATACACGCCGTCGAGGTTGTACATCAGGCCTCGGAGGTTCAGCTCGATCGTCGTCGTCGCCCGCCCGTTGGGCGCCACGCCGGTCGTCTGCTCGCCGACCGGCTGCCAGCCCACGGGCAGCGCTGGGAACAGCCAGCGGCCATGCAGCGCCCGATCCGTTCCATTCGAGACGTGGGCGAAAAGATAGGCGCGCTGCTCGGCCTCGGCCGTCGCCAGGCGGGCGCCGCGCACTTCAGCGTGTACCCGCGTGGACTGGGTCATGACACTACCCCAGTCGGTCAAGTTGCGGTCTTGCTGATCTCGCCCGGCTCGCGAGGGCCTGAACTCGTTGACCAGCTCCTGCAACAGGACTTTGCGCGCCAGCCCGAGGATGTACGCATTGTCCGGCCAGCCGACCGCGCGGGTGCTTAGCAGGTTTTCCCCGCACGCGTCGGTGAACGCCCAACGGACCAGTTGTTCCGCCGTTCGTGTGGCCAACAGCGGCCTTCCCTGATGCTCCAGCAAACGGAGCAGTTCGTAGTCCAGCAGGCCACGACGAAGACGCTTCAACCGGATTGACGGCACCGGTCGGTCGATCAGGCCGTACTTCGCTCCGGGATAGATCAGCGCGTCGCCGGCAGCGGACCTATCTGCCTGCGCCGAGCGCTGGAATTCAGCCGCATGTTCGACCCAGAGCGCGTCCACGCCATATCGGTATGCCTGCCATGCCAGGAGGCGCGCGTCGATGGCGGGCGCTTCGACCGCGAGCGAGGCGCTATACGGGGGCAGGTCGGGCACGAACCACGCTTGCTTGCCGAGGCCGCGCTCGCGTTGCAGCGCCTCCGGTTCGTACCAGCGTGCCGGCGGTGCCCAGATGTCCACTTCCCGCAATTCGATCGCGCCCGCGTCGTACCAGCCGAAGGGGCGTAACGAACGTGCCGGTAGGTGCGCGACGACGGGGAGCCGCGCCTCGCTCTGACGCACGATGCCGCTCACGCGACGCATGCGGTCGATCGTGTCCTGCGACAGTTTGCCAGGCGGTGTGAATCGCAGGAACGAGCGGTCCAGCCAGCCGCGCTCGGCGAAGTGCCGGCTGCATTCGGCCAGATACGCCGCGAGCAGGCGCGCGTAGCGGGCCGACTCGAAACCGCCGTTGCGCTCGGCGTTCGGGTAGAGCTCCGAGGCGGGGATCGCCCAGCGCGCCAGCCCGACGCGGTCCGGAAAGGCGTCGCCGTCGAGCCAGCCTGCGACCAGTTGGTCGTAGGCCTCCCAGTCGATCGCGACCGAGCGCGTGCCGGTCAGTCGGTACTTCGGGAATCCGGCCCACAGCAAGGGGGTCGTGCGGTGTTCGTGAAACAATTGCATCGTCGCATCGACCAGCCGCTTCGCCGCCTGATGACTGGGCACCACCGGCAGGATACGCGTTTCCGCCGCCGCCAGGCGCGGCCAGTTGAGCTGCTCGACGAGCAGGTCGCGCGGATCGATGCGGCAAAGCAGGGGCAGCCTGCGCTCGCTCGGGATCACAACCGGTATGACCGTCAGCCGCAGCGTGCAGGAAAACACCGGTTTGCGGCCGGCCGGGGGGTAGAGTTCGAGGCGGCCGGTATACACGCCCGGTTCGGTTGTGGGAGGGACGAACAGATCGACCCAAACGACTTCGTTGCGGGTTTGATCGAGGCGGAGCGGCCCGCCGCCGCGCGGCGCTTCCCACGGAACCAGAATGTCGGGGAAGCTTCCCGGCGTCGTGGATCTGCCGGTGCGAGCCGGATACCAACTGTGGAAATGCTCGACGCGGACGTAGTGTACCCGATAGATCGAGGTGGCCAGGCGCGCTGCGAGTTTGCCGCCCGGGCCGTCGAGGTCAGTGATCTGAATGTTGAGCGGGCCGGCAGGCGGGTTGGAAGTGCGTAGGCCGATCTGGAACGAAACGGTTTCGTTGATGGCGGCTGTCAGTTGGATCGTTTGGCGCGATGCCGAATAGATCTCGTTTTCCAGGAGCGGCTCGCTGTCGCCGGTCAACTCGCGGCTGCCGCTGACAACCCAGACAGAGAGCGGCCCGCCGAGTCCGCCTGTTGCGCAACCGGCACCCGGCAGCGGGGCGCTGAGGCCGAGAGCGAGCAGGACCGGGCCGAACCGGGTCTGCGCCGCTGCGACTAACCTTCCGGTTCGGGCCATTTCTGTGCCTCAAAGAGTCGGCGGGGAATCTCCGGCTGTCCAGTGCGGGACGAAAGGTATGTTGCCTCCAACAATGCCGAAACCGTGAGGTGACGGTCCAGGCTCGCGCCTCTTGGTCCGCGCCGGCCTTCCCTGCTGATCTCCGCGGCGAACCGCGCCATCTCGGCCGCGAGAAAACCTGCCGGCAACGGGCGCTCTTGGCGCACGCTGCCATTTGCCGCCAGGACCGCGACGGAACTCGCACTATGGCGGACGCTGGTCTCGCTGCCGTGATGGTGCGTGGTCTGGTCGAAGGGGGGAATGTCCCAGGTCGCGCGTACGAGCGCCAAGCCTGCATCGTACCGGAGGAGCGCGTTGACAACGTCCTCGGTCTCGCGGGGCGCTTCGGACGCTCGGCGGCGGCATCTGCCAAGCGCGCCCGCCACGCTCTCCGGTAAGCCGCGTAGCGCGCTCAGCGCTTCGAGCGGCCCGTAAGCGTCGTACGCCAGCACGCCGCCTCCGGCGTCTACCTGGCTGGAGCGCCACGAGGTCAGTGGCGGCCCGACGGCGCCGACTTGCACGTCACTGAACACCGGCTCGCACCGCGGCTCGAAGTCCAGTGCCCAGCGGACGTCCTCACCAACGTGATCCCACCACGACGCAACGCGGTAAACAACCTCAACGGTTTGGAGGCGCCGCGCGACCTCGATCGCTTCCGCAAAGTTCCGAGCAAGGGGTGGTTGGCGCCAGACGTGTACCCCGTGCGCCACCGCCAGGTCGCCCGTTTCCACGCCGACGCGCGGCGACATCGCGATCACCAGCGCCTCGATCCCGCTTTGCGCGATCAGCACCCGCGTATCATCAAACCATTGCACACCCGCTGGCGCCGCGTTCTGCGGCATCACCGCCTGGGCACACAGTTCCAGCGCGGGGCAAGCCCGCACGGCGTCGGCGTAACGGGGGGCCTCGTCGGCCTCCGCGATCAAGCCCGCCCGCCAGGGAGCGGCTGCCGTCCGCGTGTCGTTGTTCGTTTTTGTCATCGGCGTATAATCGCGACGTTGACTTTCACGGCGTTTCCGGTGGTGCTATGCGGCCGATCGCTTGTCTGCTTGTGTGTTTCACTTCGTTGGGTGTCCAAGCGGACATTTTGCACTTGCGCGACGGCTCACGCCACTACGGAACGCTGATCCAACAAACCAAAAATGAAATTGTCTTCCGGATTGTCCTGGCCGATGGGGCCAGCGGCGCCCCGGCGAGTGTAGCGGCCGGCCCCCGTGCCGGCCGTATGCGTCCGGGCGGGATGCGAACCCGAACTCGTTGCACCACGAAGGAAACCAGCCGTGCCCAAAGCACTCGACACCGTTCGCGAGACTAAACTCCCTGGCTTGATCAGCCGTGGCAAAGTCCGCGACCTCTACGACCTCGGCGATCGTTTGATGATTGTCGCGACCGACCGCATCTCCGCCTTCGACGTCGTAATGGACCAGCCGATCTCGGGCAAAGGTGTCGTGCTGACGCAAATGTCCAGGTTCTGGCTCGAAATGCTGTCGTCCTGCACGCCGCACCACATGGACTATGTCGTCAGCCACGAGCGCGTACCGCCAAGCTACGAGGAGCACCTCGGGCAACTTCGCGGGCGTGCGATGGTGGTGCAGAAGGCCGCGGTCTTGCCGATTGAGTGCGTGGTGCGCGGCTACGTCGTTGGCGGGGGGTGGAAGGAGTATCAGCAAACCGGGCGTGTCAGCGGCATCGAGTTGCCGACCGGGCTCAAGCTCGCCGAGAAGTTTCCGGAGCCGCTCTTCACGCCGAG
>JBHHZX010000147.1:0-9098 GCA_046758265.1 Phycisphaerae bacterium | reverse complement strand
CCTGGGGCGGGCGCTGGTCGCGCAGGGCGAAACCCGGCGCGCGCTGGGACACCTGGCCGAAGCCGCGCGGCTCGATCCTGATCTGCTCGGGGCGCATCTGTTGTCCGCCCGCATTCTGTTGGCGCAGGGCCAGGCGCGCGCCGGCCTCGACGCGTTGCGGAAAGCTCACGAGCGCGCCCCGCAAAACGACGCGCTGGCGAACGACCTGGCCTGGTGCCTGGCCACGGTCCCCGGGCTCCCGAAAACCGACCGCGCCCTGGCGGTCAAGCTCGCCGAGCAAGCCGTCACGCAGGCGTCCGAGCCCTCACCGGACCGGCTCGATACCCTCGCGGCGGCTCTGGCTGCCGACGGGCGGTTCACCGAAGCGGTGCGTACGGTCGCGAGCGCGATTTCGCTGGCCGAGGAAGCTGGTGCGAGCGAGAAGGCTGAGCGATTCCGCCAGCGGCTCGCGCTCTACAAAGCGGGCAAGCGGTATGTTGAATCTACTGCGCCGGCAGGCCCTTGAGGGGGACGACACGCTCGTCTGGTTTCCCCTGTGAAGCGCGCGAAATGTAAGAGCCCGGCCAACTCGACCACCTTCCAGCGTAAGGCAAGCGATAGGATGGAAACCACGAGTGACAATGCGGCTCAGAGATCACCGCCCTCGTCGCAGCGCTGCCCGGCGTGCGGATACGATCTGAGAGGGTTGCCGGCGACTTGCGTGTGTCCGGAGTGTGGCTTTGATTGCGATCCGCACGCAATGATCGTCGAACTGTCGCCGCGACAATGGCATCTTAAGCAGGTCGTGCTCGGGGTTTTGCTACTGGCGCTGCTTCTGTGGGGCGCCATTGAATCCGGCACAATCGACGGTGATTGGCCGCTCATTCTCGGCCTTGTCGCTGGCCTCACGCTCTTCTACTTCATCACTTTCTCCTTGAGGGTCGGCGGACGCTCGCGTTTGTTGCTTACGGATCGCGGCGTGCGCTTCGACGACCCGAGCCTCGACTGTGGCTGGATCGAGTGGACGCGCGTCGAGCGAGCGAAGTACTCGTGGCTGTTTGGCCGACTGTATCTGATCGGTACCGACCGCCGAAAGCTTCTCAGAATAGATTGGAAGCGCTTGGGCTCGCCGACCGCCGCGCGCCGGTGTGTCCGGGCCATCAACGCGCAACGGCGGCGGTACTGCCGGAAGAAGACTGACCGATGAGCGGCCTTGCGAGGAAGCGCGGGCGGGCAAGCCGCCCGTGACAGCCCACACCCGGGCAGCACGGAGGGCGGGTGCCTCCTTCGTTCAGCAGCGTCCGGGATTCCGGCCGGGGCTGGAGTATTTCGCTGGAGGCCTGTTCACCGTATTCTACGGGGCCGATCGAATATGCCGGGCGCACGCAGGTGAGAGGCATTATGGGCGCGGACACTCCGGAAATTGCCGTCGGGACTGTGGAAGGGGGACTCTACGTCGGTTTGTTGGGACGGGCGACACAGCGGACGTGCCCGACCGCCGACCAACTCGTGAACGACTATCTTTCCACCCGCCCACAGGAGCCGCTGATCGTGCTCGACCTTGACGGGTGCGAGTGGGTGGACAGCACGTTTGCCGGCTGGCTCGTCGGGCTGAGCAAACGCATGGAGCGGACCGTCGGCGGGCGGGTGTGCCTGACGGGCTGCGGCAGCCGATGCCGGCAGTCGCTCGAAAGGATGCAGCTCGCCGCACTGTTTCGATTCGAAACGGTTGCCGCCCCGACCGAAACACGGGTGGTTGCGTGCACGACCGGCGATCAACCCACGAAAGCAGAACTGACGCTCATGCTGGAGGCGCACGAGGCGTTGGCGGCGGTGAGCGCGAAGAACGCGGAGGTCTTCGCGCCGATCGCGGAGGCGCTGCGCGGGCAGATCGAAAACAGTGCGTGAGGGGCGACGAAGGTCAGGTCTGCGCGAACTGCCCATTCGCTGGTCCGCTCGTAGGTGACAGGTACTGATGCGCTGCGCCTCCCATACACGATTGACCTGCAACCAGCCGCCGCGTCAAGCGGTGGTACGAGCCATAGCTCAACCGCACGTCGTTCCGCAGACAACCAGCAGGGCCGCCAGGTCGACAAGATCCACGTCGCTGTCACCAGCTCGGCAGCTCGCACCGGCGCGTTGCGAAGACAGTCGCGCCGGTTGTTTTGACGCATGTCGGCTCCTATTTGCGTGGCACGGCTGTCAGTAGAATGGAGCCGGCGCGTTGTGCTTGTGTGGAGGATGATTGGCTTCGATGGGGGCGCTCGAGCCGGTTGCTCTCGAGCCGAGAGCAGGCTAATGGTTCTTGCGCGTGGCGCACCAGAGCCCTGTGAGCCGCGATCCTTTGGGTTGACACGCGCAAGGCTACGTATGGAGAGGATTGCCATGGCACGAGAACAGCCAAGACCGCCTAGCCGTCGCGAGTTTCTCACCGCCGGAGCGTTCGCTGCTGCCGCCGCTTCGCCGATACTGCGCTCATCGCTGCTGGCTGGCCCGCAGGAACCGCCGAAGCGGAAACGAGCGGAGCGCTACAACATCATCTTCATCATGACCGATGACCAGCGCTGGGACGCGATGAGCTGTATGGGACATCCGTTCCTGGAGACACCCAACCTGGACCGGCTGGCGCGCGACGGTGCGCTGTGCCAAAACGCGTTCGTGACGACGTCGCTGTGCTCGCCGTCGCGAGCGTCGATCCTTACCGGCCTTTACGCGCACCGCCATGAAGTGCTGGACAACGCGACGCTCCTGCCGCCCGGCACGCCGACCTATCCGCGGCTGCTGCAGGCAGCGGGCTACGAGACGGCGTTTGTCGGGAAGTGGCACATGGGCGGGTCGAGCGACGAGCCGCGCGCAGGCTGGGATCACTGGGTGAGCTTCCGCGGCCAGGGCCGGTACTTCGACCCAACCTTCAACATCAACGGTAACCGCCAGGCGCTGAAAGGCTACGTGACCGACTTGATCACCGACCACGCTGTCGACTGGCTCGAAGCACGCGGCCGCAAACCCTTCTGTCTTGCGATCGGGCATAAGGCGACGCACGCCTTGTTCCGCCCCGCGCCGCGGCACGCCGATAAATACGTCGACGCGAAGGTACCACAGCCCATGGCGAACACCGACGAAAACTACAAGGGGCTGCCGGCCTGGGTCCGCGCGCAGCGCAACAGTTGGCACGGCGTTGATGACATGTATCACGGCAGGCTTTCGTGGGACAAGTTCTACCTCGATTACCACCGAGCGCTGCTTGCCGTGGACGAGAGCCTTGGTCGGATTCTCGACGCGCTGGCGCGGAAGGGGCTCCTGGAGTCGACGATGCTGATCTTCTTCAGCGACAACGGTTTTCTGCACGGGGAGAAGGGCCTGATCGACAAACGCTGCATGTACGAGCCGTCGATACGCGTCCCACTGCTCGTGCAGTGCCCCGGGCTCGTCAAACCAGGGCTCCGCGTCTCCGAGATGATCCTCAATATCGATCTGCCGTCGCTGTTTCTCGCCGCCGCCGGGCTCGAGCCGCCCGAAACCATGCAAGGCGCTTCTCCTCTGCCGCTGCCGCGTGGCGAGAAGATCCCGTGGCGCAAATCGTGGCTCTACGAGTACTTCTTTGAGCGCTCCTTCCCGCAGACGCCGACGATGTTTGGCGTCCGCACAGACGATTTCAAGTATATCGAGTATCACGGGATCTGGGACAAGAATGAGCTCTACCACATCGCGAAGGACCCGCAAGAGAGAAACAACCTGGTGGAAGCGCCCGACTACCGCGCGCGGCTCGATGAGCTGCGCGCCGAGCTGGCGAAGTTGCGCGAGCGCTATGGCGCCCGCCCTAATCCGAGCTGGCGCAAACGTCTCGGCATTCGGTAGGTCGCGGGCACGCGAAGAATCTCGGCGGGGCCGATTCGTGCTTACGCCGAGCAGAGGGACGGGAGGAACGAAACGTGAGCGCACCCGGTAACACGCGTCGTGACTTTCTGAAAGCCTTGGGCGTCGGTACGGCTGGGCTTGTCTGGGATATCAAAGGGGTGCCTATGCTGGACGCCGCTGTGCCAAAACCGGCCAAAGGTCCCAATCTGATCTTCGTGTTTGCGGACCAGCTCCGCTACCAGTCGGTCGGCTACGCGGGAGATAGGAAAGCGAAAACACCCAACATCGACAGGCTCGCGTCTGAGGGCGTGAGCTTCTGCAACGCTGTTTCATCAGCTCCGGTCTGCGCCCCCTATCGAGGCTCACTGTTTACCGGCAAGTATGCCAGCAGCACCGGTGTCGTGGTCAACGAGCTGCGTATGAATCCCAACCACGAGTGCTTTGGCCACGTGCTCACCGCAAGCGGCTATCAGACGGGCTATATCGGGAAGTGGCACCTGTGGGCCAACCAGGCCGGCAATCACAGCGATCCGAGAAATCATTTCATTCCGCCCGGGCCCTACCGGCTGGGGTTTGACGGATGCTGGGCCGCCTTTAACTTTCACCATAATTATTACAACGCGCACTACCACACCGACACGCCGAAGAAGATCTTCTATGGCGAAGGTGTGTACGAACCTGACGCCCAAACTGACATGGCAATCGACTTCATTCGTCGAATTGCCGGACGGGAGCGGCCTTTCGCCCTTTTTCTCTCCTATGGCACGCCGCACGACCCGTGGAGCAGGCACAACGTGCCCAAAGAATACTACGATATGTTCAAGAAGGCGGAGTTCCCCCTGCCGGCAAGCTGGTCGGACACGCCGGATCAGTACATGGATCGCCACACCGACCTGAAGCGCTGGCTGGAGTACTGGAAGCCCAAGCTGCCGGAGTTTCAGCACGTTTATTATGCCATGAGCGCGAATCTGGACTGGAATATCGGCCGCTTGCTGCGCGCCATCGACGACGCCGGCATCCGGGAGAATACCATCTTCGTCTTCACTTCGGATCACGGGGAGATGTTCGGCGCGCATGGCCGGGTACAAAAAGCGATCTTTTACGAAGAAGCCGTCCGCGTGCCGTTTCTCCTGCGCTGGTCAGGCAGAGTCCCCGCGGGTCATGTCTCGGACGCCTGCCTGGGAACGCCCGACATCATGCCCACGTTACTCTCGCTGATGGGACTGCCGGTGCCCAAGGAGGTTGAAGGCATCGACCTCAGTCACCCGGCGCGCGGCGAGGCGGGCGAGGAGCCGGAAGCCGCCTTCCTCCAGGGAATGGGGCATACCTATCTGTGGAAAGACGGTTTCGAATGGCGGGCGCTGCGGGACAAACGCTACACCTATGCCATCTACCACGTGGACAAATCGGAGCTGCTCTTCGACAACCAGGCCGACCCGCACCAGGTGAAGAACCTGGCAGGCGATCCGAAGCATCAGACGACGCTGGAACGCTTCCGCAGGATGCTGAAAAAGAAGATGGATGCGTTGAACGACGCTTTCGAAAAGTGCACCTGGTATCGTGATCACTGGACCAAGAACAGGAATATTCTCCGTGGGGCCAAAGGAGGAACGCTGGACCTCGACGCGCTGGACAAGATTATGAAAACGTATTTCCCCGTCGCCCCCCAACCCTGACGCTTTGGTGACGCGAACCGATCGTCTGTGTCTGATCTGGGCCCCACCGAGTTGCCCGGAGCTGCTCGGAGCGCGGTTCTCATGATGCCCGCTCACCGCACGTTGAAGTAGCGCGCCTCGGGGTGGTAGGTGATCAGCGCGCTGGTCGATTGTTCCGGATGGAGCTGGTATTCCTCGGAGAGCGTGATGCCGACGCGCTCGGGCTTGAGCAACTCCACGATCTTGGTTTGATCCTCCAGGTTCGGGCAGGCGGGGTAGCCGAAGCTGTAGCGGCTGCCCTGGTAGCCCTGCTTGAAGAGCTTCTGGAGGTCGCGGGCGTCCTGGCCGGCGACGCCGAGCTCGACGCGAATCTGCTTATGGATGTACTCGGCGAGCGCTTCGGCGGTTTCGACGCCGAGCCCGTGCAGCAGGAGGTATTGCAGGTACTGGTTGCTTTCGAACCACTGCCGGGCAACCTCACTGACGCGTGAGCCAACGGTGACAATCGAGAAGGTCGCTACATCGGGCACCCCGGCGCCCAGCGGTCGCCAGAAGTCGGCCAGGCCCCAGTAGGGGGCCTTAGGCTGGCGTGGGAAGGTGAAGCGCATGATCGCGCGGCCGTGGTGCTCGGGGCGGGCGATGGTGCCGCTCACCGGCTCGAAGATGATCAGATCGTCGCCGTCGGAATTAGCCGGCCAGTAGCCGTAGATGGCCTGGGGCTGGAGGATGTTCTCGCGCTGGCAGCGCTCGACCAGCTCGCGGTAGATCGGGCGCACCTCGGCGTCGAGGTATTGTTTCCATTCCTTGGGTGGGCGGCCCTTCTTGCGATAGCCCCACTGGACCTGGAAGAGCATGGTCTCGTTGATATACGCCAGCGGGGCTTTCAGGTCGATCTTTTCGAGGACGCGCGAACCCCAGAACGGCGGGCGTGGGACGGGGTATTCGTGGCCGATGTCCGAGTGGGGGATCGGTGCCGACGGCGGAACCGTCTCGAAGCTTGGCGCCGGCGCGATTGCGGCGCGTTCCTCGGTTTCCTCGTCGGGCGAGCGCAGGCCGACGCGCTGTTCGACTTCGTGCACGTACCTTTCGAGCGAAGCGACCTCGACTGCGACCGGCACCGCTTCTTTGTCCGAGATTCGGGCCACGGTGGTGACCTTTCGGGGTGGAACTTCGCGCTTCGTGATCTCGCCCATGAGTTTCAGGCCGTCGAACGCGTCACGGGCGTAGTACAACGTGCCGTTGTAGATCTTGCGGAGGTCCTCTTCGACATACCGACGGGTCAGGGCGGCGCCGCCGAGGATGACCGGCACCGCGATGTTCTGCTCGTTGAGCACCTCGAGGTCGTCGCGCATCACCAGGGTTGACCTGACGAGCAGGCCGCTGAGGCCGATGGCGTCGGCGTGGTGTTCGTTCAGGGCGTTGATGACGTTGCCGATGGGCTGCTTGATGCCGAGGTTATAAACGGTATAGCCGTTGTTGGTCAGGATGATATCGACCAGGTTCTTGCCGATGTCGTGCACGTCGCCGCGGACGGTCGCGAGCACGATCTTGCCGCGCGCGGCCCCCGCGACCTTGTCCATGTGCGGTTCGAGGTGGGCGACGGCAGCCTTCATGGTCTCGGCGGACTTGAGCACGAACGGCAACTGCATCTGTCCGGAGCCGAAAAGCTCGCCGACGACCTTCATGCCGTCCAAGAGGAACTGGTTGATGATGTCGAGTGGGGCGTAGGTCATCAGCGCCTGGTTGAGGTCGGCCTCGAGCCCGCGCTTGTTGCCGTCGATGATGCGCTGCTTAAGCCGCTGCTCGATCGGCAGGTCGGCGATTTCGACCTGCTCGCTGACCTGCTCGCCTTCGGCAAACAGGCTGATGTAACGTTCGAGCGGGTCGCCCTTCTCGCGACGATCGTAGACCAGGTCGAGCGCGGCCTCCCAGCGCTGGTCGCTGATCTGGTTGCGGGGGAGGATTTTGCCCGCATGGACAATCGCCGCGGTCAGGCCGCGCTGACAGGCCTCGCAGAGAAACGCGGAGTTCAGCGTCACGCGGGCGGCCGGCGCCAGGCCGAAGCTCACGTTGCTGACGCCCAGGATCGACTGGCAGCGCGGGAACTTCTTCATCACGGCTGCGACGCCGTCGAGGGTCTCCAGCGCAAGCCGACGGTCTTCCTCGTTGCCGGTGGTGATCGGGAAGGTCAGGCAGTCAAAGAAGATGTCTTCTTCCCGAATGCCGTACTTCCCGGTCAGCAGGTTGTGGATACGGGTGGCGATGGCGAGCTTGCGGTCGGCAGTCTTGGCCATCGCCTCTTCGGGGTCTTCGTCAATGGTGAGTGCGACGACCGCCGCGCCGTACTGCCGCAGCAGCCGGCAAACCTGCTCCATTCTCCGTTCACCGTCTTCCAGGTTAACGGAGTTGACGATGCACTTTCCGCCGGCGAGCTTGAGGCCGGCCTCGATGACTGCCGGCTCCGTGCTATCGAGCATGAGGGGCACGGTCAGGTTGCTGGCGAAGCGGTCGACCACCAGGGCCATGTCCGGGGCACCGTCGCGGCCAACGCAATCGACGCAGATGTCGAGAACATGCGCGCCCTCTTGGATCTGTTCGTTGGCCATTTCGACCAGGCCTTCGACGTCGCCCTCGGCAAGCAGGCGCTTGAACTTGCGCGAGCCATTGGTGTTGCAGCGCTCGCCGATGATGAGAAAGCTGGCGTCCTGTCGCAGCGGCGTGGCTTGATAGAGACTGGTGACCGCCGGCTCGGACGTGATTGCGCGCTGTTTCGGCTTGAGCGTCCGAACCGCCTGGATGACCGCTTTGGCGTGTTCCGGCGTCGTACCGCAGCACCCGCCCACGATGCTGACGCCGTCCACTTCGACGAATTCGCGCAGCCAGTGGGCCAGCTCGCCGGGCGTGAGGGGGAAGTGGGCTCGGCCGTCGACGACCTGCGGGAGACCGGCGTTGGGTAAGACGCTGATCCTGCGGGTGCAGTTCTTCGACAGGTAGCGGACGTGTTCGCTCATCTCCTGGGGGCCGGTCGCGCAATTGAGCCCGATGACGTCCACTTCGGGGTAGGCCTCGAGGGTCACCAGTGCGGCGGCGATGTCGGTGCCCATCAGCATCGTGCCCGTAGTCTCCATGGTGACCTGGCATATCAGGGGCACGCGGCGGCCACACGCCTGGAAAGCCCAGCGGACGGCTTGGATGGCGGCCTTGGTCTGGAGGATATCCTGGCAGGTTTCGATGAGCAGGACGTCCACGCCACCATCGAGTAGTCCGCGAACCTGCTCGCAGTAGCTGTCGAGCAAATCGTCGTAAGTTACTTGGCGTAAAGAGATTAGCCGCGTTCCCGGGCCTATCGACCCCGCCACGAAGCGGGGGTGCCCGAAGTCCGCGAAGGCGTCGCAGGCTCGCCGCGCGATCCGAGCGGCCTTGACGTTCAGGTCGTAGGTGCGGTCGGCCAGACCGAATTCGGCCAGTACGATCCGGTTGGCGCCGAAGGTATTGGTTTCGACCGCGTCGCAGCCCACCTCGAGGAAGCTCCGATGGACCTGCTCGATCGCGTCGGGACGGGTTTCGGTGAGAATCTCCGTGCAGTTTTCCAGGTTGTTGTAGTTG
>JBHHZX010000146.1:0-9193 GCA_046758265.1 Phycisphaerae bacterium | reverse complement strand
GTCGATCTGCTCGTCGGCGGGGGTCCAAGAGAGTTCGCTCGTGCCGGCCTGAGGCGGACGGCGCACAAGTGCAGCGACACGCTGTGCGCGGCTGGTCAAGTGCGCGACTAATGCGGTTCCGACCAGTCCGGAAGCACCGCCGATGGCGACGCGCAATGAGTGCTGTGGGTCGGTCATGTCCCGTGTCCGTTAAACGCGCCAACGCGATGACCTGCACGACGCCGGCGGTCGCCAAGAGTGTACTACGCACGGGGAACGGAGCGCGGTCAAGGGAGAGTCGGGCCACAGTTAGCGCGTCGGACGTGTCTGAGCGCGCCGCGAGCGAGTCGGATCGCGCCACCCGGCCGAGGTTACAAGCGGGGCGCTTCCCGGATTGTGATCGGAAAGGCTACTGAGTTTCGGAAGGTGCCGCAGAAACCTCTGCCAGGATCTGTCGGGCGACCGGGCTGTCCAGGTCGGGAAACGATTGCTGGATTCGTTCTGCCAGCAGGCAGGCCCGCGCTTTATCGCCCGCCTGGTAGGCCAAGGCGGCGACGAGTTCCAACGCGTGCGGGCTGTCGGGCTCGAGCCGCAGTGCCCGCTCGGCGGTCCGGCGGGCGCGTTCGAACTGTTCTTGCCGAGCGAAGACGTGCGCTAACAGACGCAGAGCAGTGGCGTTTTGGGGGTGCTCGCGAAGCACCCGACTGACTTGCTCTTGCGCTGCCGCCGGCTGGTGGGTTTCGAGCAGGCACTGCGCCAGCGCCAGCCGGAGGGGGGCGATCGGGTGTACCTCGGGCTCGTCCAGTAAGCGCTGCAAGTGCGCGATCGCCTCTGGCCAGCGTTCGCAGCGGTAGAGGGCCATCGCCAGCCGTTCGCGTACAGCAGGGGGGGCGTTGGCGCCGGCGACTTTCTCCCAGGCCGCGGCGGCCGCGCTCCAGTCCTCGAGTTGCTCACAGCATTCGGCGACGGCGGCGTGGTATGCCTCGGTCCAGCCGAACTCATCTTCGTGAGAATGGAGCAGCGCTAGCGCCTCCTGCGCCTCGCCGAGTTGCAGCATGTTCTGCACGACGGCGACGACATATGCCACCTCGCCTGGATCCCCGCTAGCCGCGCGAGCAAAATGGTTGAGCGCTTCATCCCAGTGCAAACGTTGTTGTTGGATGATGCCCAGCAGGTAGTTAATCTCGGCTTGCAGTTTCCCTTCCGCCTCGATGCCCTCGAGCAGTCGTTGGGCCGCGCGGTGGTCGCCGCGCGCCAGATGCACGCGCGCCTGGAGCGTGAGCAGCTCCGGATTGGCCGGATCGAGGCGTAGGGCCGCGGCGAGCTGGGTCGCGGCGTCATCGACGTGGCCGGCGGCCAACTGGTCCGACGCCAGCTTTGCCTTTACTTCCGCCCGCACCTGGTTCCATCGTTCCGCGGCCTCCTGTCGTGCCTGCCGCTGGGTGCTCATGCAAGCGGACGTCACGAGCAATAGCGCCGGCAGCATGAGAACGGCGAAGCGTGGACGGCGGGCGGAGAGGGTTCGCTTGCGCGTGCGGCGGTGACTCATGGTGTCTCCTCCGGCGCAGCCCCCTCTGGTTCCACCACCTCTTCGACGGGCTGATCACGGTAGATTTGCAAGTCGAGCGGCGGACGGCCGAACAGCCTTGACTGGTCCAGCTCTTCGCGCGACGTCCGTTCCTGACCGATTATGTCAAGCAGGAAGAGGCGCGTGCGGGTGCCCTCATTGTCCCACATACGCCGACCGAGCAGCCGTTCCTTGAGCTTGAGCGCCGCCAGGTGCGTGGGATGGTTGTGCAGCGCCATCCGAACGTTCAGCAGCCCGCGGTCGGCGTTGCCTAACTCGGTCTGTCGGATTGCTTCCTGATAGAAGGCCTGGGCGAGCCGCTCGCGCCCGGTACCCAGCAGGCCCTTGCGGCTGCCGACGCGGATGCGCTCCACGTCCTCGAGCAGCGCGGCGTAGCGCTCGTACTCCTCGTTCGTATCCTTGAGCACGTGCACCGTCAGCAGAATGATGACCTCTTCACGTATCGTCTGGTCGCTGCGGTGCTGAAACAGCAGACCGGCGATGGGAATGTCGCCGAGGACGGGGACCTGCCCCCTGGATCCGACGCTCCGCTCGCGAAACAGTCCGCCGATCAGTACCGTGTGCCCGTCGTTGACCAGGATGGACGCCTGTGCCTCGGTCGTCTCCTCAAACGGGAGATTGGCGGAGGTCAGGCCGCCGCTGCTGTCTTTCGGATGGACCGTGAGGCGCACGGTGTTGTCGTCGTTGATGAAGGGGCGGAAGCGGATTTGCGTGCCGGTTTCGAGGAATTCAACCGTTTGGATCGCGGCGGTTTCCGTGACCGTGGTGGTCAGGTAGCCGTCGCGACGCCCGACGATCACCTCGGCCTGCTGCTTGTTCAGCGCGATGATCTTGGGATTGGCGACGACCGCGACGTCGGTGACCTCTTCGAGCGCCCGCACGAAAGTGGCGACGCCGTTCTTGATGATACCGAAGGTGAACCCGCCTTCGGGAAAGTTTCCAATCAGGTCGGTGTTGACGTTGAAGGTTGTTTTCTGGAATTTGTCCGGCGGCGTGAGTCCGGTGGTGAGGTCGGCGCTGGCGTTGCTCACGCTGGCGACGTTTTGGAAGTCCACGCCACCCAGCAGCGTGAAGTCTACGCCGAACTCGTTGTCCTCGTTGAGCGTGGCCCGCAGGATAGTGGCTTCGATGAGCACCTGCTTGGGGCGCAGGTCGATTTGCTTCAACAGGCGCTCGATCGCTTCGAGGTGTGCTGCCGTGTCGGCCACGATCAGGTAATCGACGCTGGCTTCGCCGGTGTCGCTGCCGCCGCCCGCTGCGGCGGAGGCCGTGCCGGAGGGATCCGCGCCGCCGCCGGCCACCACGCTGCCCTCGGGTCCGAGCAGGGCGTTGACCGCGTTCAGCGCCTCGGTCTTGCTGATGTAGCGTAGTCTGAAGACGCGCGTCTGGCACGGTGGCATCTGGGTGGCGATCTCGGCCGGCGTGCCGACATAGATGGTGTTATTCACCTCCCGGTAGACGTATTGGTTGGGCGTCAGGATCGCGTCGAGGGCCTCCCGCAGCGTCAGCCCGTAGAGGTTCGCCGAGACCGTCCCCTGCACCGACTTGCTCGCGACGATGTTCGAGCGTGCCTGGTAGCTCAGCATTTCGAGAACAGTCGTGATATCTGCATTTCGCACGTGGACTTCGAGCAGGCCCGCATCGGTCACGTTGACCGAAGAGGAGTCGAGCGGCTCGGTGGCCGGGGCCGTGTCGAATGGTCCATCCCCCCGCTCCGTTGTCGGCGCGGGATTCAAATCTGGAATCAGTTGCGCGAGCGACTCCAAGAGGCGCTGTTCCGCCGGCGTTTTCTTCGGTGGCGGATCGTCCGCCGACAGGTAGGGGATTGTCCACGCGACGAGCAGTCCGAGAAGGAGAGCTGGACGCCGCGCGCGCGGCCGCCGGATCCGCGAGCGCGGTTGCTTCTGAACAAGCGGGATGGGCTGATGAGCAGCAGAGCTCATGGTGCACTAGGCTCGACTTGCGCGGGGCGGCCGGCACACGGCCTCGGGTATCACCCGCCGCCGGGCGGCCGAAGCCGCGCGCCGCGAGATTCGCTATGACCGGTAATCGGTCTCGGGTTCCGGACGACTTCAAGAAATGTAGGCATAGGGTCGTTGACCAATTCTGTAGGAGGCCAGCTCTTCAGGTGGGAATGGGCATCGTCAGTTCGCCATCGGCAGCCCAACCCCGCTGGCGAGGGGTCTTCGCCCGATAATACGGCCCCTGCCGCGGATTTCCGGCGCAGGCAAAGTGTGCAACGGCACGCGGCGATAGCAAGCGCGGCACACGCTTTGTTTGCGTGTCGCGCAGGACGTGCCTGCGCACCGCAAATCCGGGCGGCGGATCACGCTTTCATGAAGGTAGCCCATCGGCAACCGGCGTTCACCCTGCTCGAGCTGGTCATCATGTTCGCTATCGTGGCCATTCTGGCGTCCATGGCGATACCGCGGTTCAGCCGCGCCGCGGCGCGCCAGCGGGCGGACGCCGCGGCCCGATGAGTGGTCTCCGATCTCATCCTGGCCCGGAAGCACGCCCAGCACTCCAGCACGAGCCAGACGCTGATCTTCGACGTTGCCGCCAACCGTTACCGCTTGGTGGGAATGTCCGACGCGGACCATCCGGCGAAGGAATACGAGGTGCGGTTGGCCGAGGAGCCGTACCGGGCGGCGATCGTATCCGCGGATTTCGCAGCCGAAAAGCAGGTTGTCTTCGACGGCTACGGGATGTGTGAGGGTGACCCCGGATTTGACCCGAACGCGGACTTCAACGCCGACGGCTGCGTTGATCTCTCGGACCTAGCTGCATTGCTGTCCAACTGCGGGAGCGGCATGTAGCGTCGGCCCCACGTGGCCGACGTAGGCAGCGGAACGAGCTTCGAATTCTACAACCGCCACGGGGGGCGGCCGCTGCGTTCGCGGCCGCGCGAGGGCGCGAGCCGCTACATAGCGGCGGCTGTGGCCCGGTACCACGCAGCATAAATCACCGGCAAGATGCCGGTACCAGACAGCATGGCCGTGCCACCCGCTAACGCCGGTCACGGCAGGTCGAGCTTGCGTTTCAAATACCCGCCGGTGTGGCTGGCGGGGCAGCGCGCGACTTCTTCCGGAGGGCCTTCGACGACGACGGTGCCGCCGGCGTCGCCGCCATCGGGACCCAGATCAATGATCCAATCGGCCGTCTTGGTGACCTCGAGGTTATGCTCGATGACCAGCACGGTGTTGCCCATGTCCACCAGCCGGTTCAAGACCGCCAGCAGCGTGTGGATGTCCGCGAAGTGCAGGCCGGTGGTCGGCTCGTCGAGCACGTAGAGCGTGTGGCCGGTAGCGGGTTTGGCCAGCTCAGCGGCCAGCTTGACGCGCTGCGCCTCGCCGCCGGAGAGCGTATTCGACGGCTGGCCGAGCCGGATGTATCCGAGGCCGACATCGGAGAGGGCTTGTAGGCCAGCCTTGATCTTCGGGAAGCTGTCAAAGAAGCGCAGCGTCTCCTCGACGCGCATTTCCAGCACGTCGGCGATCGACTTGCCGCGGTAGCGGACCTCCAGCGTCTCGCGGTTGTAGCGCGTGCCCTTGCACTCGCCGCACTCGACGAAGACGTCGGGCAGAAAGTGCATCTCGATGCGGCGGGTGCCCTGCCCCTGGCAGGCTTCGCAACGGCCGCCCTTGGCGTTGAAGCTGAAGCGGCTGGCGGTGTAGCCGCGGATGCGGGCCTCCTTGGTCTTGGCGTACAGGCGGCGGATTTCGTCAAACACGCCGGTATACGTCGCCGCGTTGCTGCGCGGCGTACGGCCGATGGGGGTCTGGTCGATCTCGATGACTTTGTCGATCTTGTTGGCGCCGACGAGCCGCTCGTGTTCGCCGGGCCGCTCGCGGGACCGGTATAGCCGCCGCCGCAGCGCCGGCAGCAGGGTTTGCTGTACCAGGCTGCTTTTGCCGCTGCCGCTGACACCGGTGATCGCACAGAACACGCCGAGCGGAAACCGAACGTCGATCTTCTTGAGATTGTTCTCGCTGGCCGCGATGACTTGCAGAAAGTCGGAGCGGCGCGGGAGGCGGCGTTCGTCCGGAAGCTGAATCTCGTATTCACCGCGCATGTACTTGCCGGTGAGCGAGTTGGGATGCGCGAGGGCCTCTTTGGGCGGGCCGGCGGCGATGACCTTGCCGCCGCGCAACCCCGCCCCCGGGCCCATGTCGATCAGGTAGTCGGCGGCCCGAATCACGTCCTCGTCGTGTTCGACCACCAGCACCGTGTTGCCAATGTCGACCAGCCGGCGGATCGAGGCGAGCAAACGCTCGTTGTCGCGCTGGTGCAGGCCGATGGTGGGCTCGTCGAGCACGTAGCAGACCCCGACCAGCCCGCTGCCGAGCTGGGTGGCGAGTCGGATCCGTTGCGCTTCCCCGCCCGACAAGGTCGCGCTTTCCCGGTCCAGCGTCAGGTAGCCAAGACCGACCTCGCTCATGAAGCGCAAGCGGCGGACGACTTCGCCGAGGATCGGCTCGGCAATCTGCCCGGCTTCACCCTCGAACTGTACGGTGTCGAACCACTTCGCCGCCCGTCCGATCGAGAGCCGTGTGATTTCGTTGATGTTGCGGTCGGCGACGCGCACCGCCAGCGCTTCGGGTCGCAGGCGGGCCCCGCGACACGCCGTACAGGCGTGCTCGGATTGGAAGGCGCTGAATTTGCCGCGCGTGGTCTCGCTGCCGGCTGCTCTGGCCCGCCGTTCGAGGTTGGGGATGACGCCCTCGAACTCGACGCCGTGCTCTTGTTTGTCCTTCGGTCCCGTTCCGTACAGGATAGTTCGCCGCAAGTCATCGGGCAGGTTCTTGAAAGGCGTCGCCGGATTTACGTCGAACACCTCGCAGAGCGTTCGGATGAGTTGGAGGTAAGTGGCGCCGAGCCGTTTTTTCCCGCTTATCCAGGGTGCGATCGCGCCGCCGGAGAGCGCCAGCCGGTCGTCGGGAACGATCAGTTCCGGGTCGAAACGCAGCGTGGTACCGAGGCCGCCGCAGTTCTCGCAGGCGCCATACGGCGAATTGAAGCTGAACATGCGCGGGGCCAGCTCGGGAATGGTGAAGCCGCAGGAGGTACAAGTGTGGTGTTCGCTGAAGACTTCGTCGATCCAGGCCCGGCCGTCGCCGCTGCCGGGCACGGCGGGGTCCTGCTCGCCGTCAGCGCGACTGACGATGACCATTCCATCGGCCAGTGCCAGCGACAGTTCAACGGCATCGGCGAGGCGGTGGCGCACCTCGGGTTTGAGGATGAGTCGATCGACGACCACGTCGATATCCACCTTGCGGGAGGCGGACAATTCGGCTAACTCCTTGACCTCGACCAGCCCGCCGTTCACGCGGGCGCGGACGAACCCCTCGCGCTGGATGCGGCGCAGGATAGGTCTGTGGTCGCCACGACGACCACGCGCCAGCGGCGCCAGCACCATCACCCGTGAATTGGCGGAGTACGCCAAGACTGCGTCCACGATCTGGTCCACGGTGCGGCGAAAGAGCGGCACGCCGCAGGTCGGGCAGTGGGTCCGCCCGACACGGGCGAAGAGCAGTCGCAGGAAATCGTAGATCTCCGTGGTCGTAGCGACGGTGGAGCGGGGGTTGGGGGCTGCGGCGCGTTGCTCGATTGCCAGTGTGGGCGGCAGGCCTTCGATGCGTTCCACGTCGGGCTTGCCGACCTGTTCGAGGAACAGTCGGGCGTGGACGCTCAGCGACTCGACGTACTTGCGCTGCCCTTCGGCGTAAACGGTATCGAAGGCGAGGCTGCTCTTGCCGGAGCCGCTCAGGCCGGTGAGCACCACCAGCCGTTCGCGCGGAATGTCCACGTCGACATTTCGCAAGTTGTGCTGACGCGCACCCGTGATGCGAATCTGCTTCTGTTCCACTCTGGCCCCGATCATGGTCACCAGTCAGCCGTCGGTCCCGGCAAGCGGCCGCACCGACCCACGCTCCTGGTCAGCCGGAAAAAGACCCGACAAGCGCGCCCGGCGGACCAAGGCACGACGCACAAGTCCATCATTTTACCCGATAGTCGCCCCGTTTCGCCACGCCTTGGCGCTGGGGGCGGCAGGCGAGAGGGGCACGCGAATCTGCCCGGTCACTCGGGGTAAAACCGTGTGCCATTCACCTCGACCATCAGGACCGTGGCGAGGCCGTCGAATTGGGCCGTTTCCAGGTAGGTGGTTCCGTCCGGCAGGAAGCTGCCGCCCTCGAAGCGGGCGATGGCGAACCCGACCCCCTCGTGCACGCGGACGGTTTCCAGGTGGATGGGCCACTGGCCGTTGAGCGGCTGGCCAGTGTGACTGGCCAGGCCGACGACGATACCGCGGGCAAAGTCGGGAGCCGGGCCGAGTTCGGGCGCGCAACGGCGCAGCACTTCCCACTCGCTTGCGGTTCGGATGTGAAACAGGCCCAAACGCCGGCCAAGCGGGCAGTACAAGCCTTCGAGTCTGGGGGGGTCCGAGACAACCGCTCGCCGCGTGACGCTCGGCTCCACGGCCGGCGCGCTTTCCAGCGTGCGGACACTGATCGTCCGGTCGCGGAGGCGCGCGCTGCACGCCGATAGTGCTGCCAATCCGATCAAGATGGTTAGCAATGCGCGGCGGAAGGCGCGGTGGCGCGCCGCAGGGGATGTCAGCTCGACTCGCTTGCATTGGCCGCTCGGCACCCTTACTCTCCATCCGTCTGCCGGTGTTTGAGGGGCAGGCCCGGCGTGTACATCGACCAGATTCCGCATATTCGGGAGTACGGGATGATCATCGGCGTCCCGAAGGAGGTCAAGCCGGACGAATACCGCGTGGCGGTCACGCCCGCCGGGGTGGAACAGCTCAAGCGATGCGGGCACAGCGTCTTGGTGCAACGCAATGCCGGCGTGGGCTCGGGGCTACCGAACGAAGATTATCAGGCCTACGGCGCCGAGATCGTCAGCAGTGCCGCGGAGGTGTTCGGGAGCGCGGAGCTGATCTGCAAAGTGAAGGAGCCCTTGCGGCAGGAGATCGAGCTGATCAACGAACGACACGTGCTGTTCGCCTACTTCCACTTTGCCGCCGACCGCAAACTTACCGAGGGCGTACGCGACACGGGATCCGTTGCGATCGCGTACGAGACGATTCAGGATCAGGAAGGCCGTCTGCCGTTGCTGGCCCCCATGAGCGAAGTGGCCGGCAAAATGAGCGTCCAGGAAGGGGCGAAGTATCTCGAACGCCCCATGATGGGCCGCGGCATCCTGCTGGGCGGCATCCCCGGCGTGGAACCGGCCAACGTGCTGGTGCTGGGCGGCGGAATCGTCGGCAGCAACGCCGCCAAGCTCGCTGCCGGTTTCGGCGCGCGTGTCACCATCATGGATATCGACCTCTACCACCTGCGCTATCTGGACGACGTGATGCCGGCCAACGTGCGTTGTCTATACAGCAACCCTGAAGCGATCCGGCGGCACCTTTCCCAGGCCGATCTGGTGATCGGCGCGGTTCTGATTCCTGGGGCTCGCTGCCCCATGCTCATCCCGCGCGATTACCTCTCCCTCATGCAGCAAGGTTCCGTCATCGTTGACGTCGGCGTCGATCAGGGCGGCTGCTGCGAGACCACGCGGCCGACGACACACGGCGATCCGACTTACGTTATTGACGGCGTCGTACACTACGGCGTT